>JAYVDQ010000056.1:0-5931 GCA_043749325.1 Chloracidobacterium sp.
TTAACTTTTTAACGTCTCCGCCTACTCCATCTCGCTCTCGTCTATATCAAAATTTGCATAGACCTTTTGCACGTCATCGTTATCGTCGAGGGCTTCGTAAAGTTTGAGCATTGACTGGGCGTCGCCGCCTGTCAATGCGATGTAGTTTTGCGGGATCATTGAGATCTCGGCTGCCTGTGTTTCGATGCCGGCGGCTTTAAGCGCATCGGTAACGGCCTCGAATGTATCGGGCGTCGTATAGATCTCGAAAACATCGCCTTCGTCCTGCATATCGTCGGCACCGGCCTCGATAGCGATCTCAAAGAGTTCGTCCTCACTCTTGGTGGCTTTATCGACGACGATGTAGCCCTTTTTATCGAACATCCACGCGACCGAACCCGATTCGCCCATATTGCCGCCGTTTTTCGAAAAAATGTGGCGAATTTCGGCGACCGTGCGGTTGCGGTTGTCGGTCATTGTTTCGACAAGCACCGCAACGCCATTGGGGCCGTAGCCTTCATATGTGATCTCGTCGTATGCGACGCCCTCAAGCTGGCCGGTGCCGCGTTTAATGGCGCGGTCGATGGTGTCGTTGGGCATGTTGAGCCCTTTGGCGTCGGTGACGGCCTTGCGGAGACGCGCGTTTGAATCAACGTCGCCGGTGCCGCCGGTGCGGGCCGCGACCGTGATCTCTTTGATCAGCTTGGTAAAGATCTTGCCGCGTTTTGCGTCCAAAGCACCTTTCTTGTGCTTAATTGTGTGCCACTTCGAGTGTCCTGACATGTTCTATAAACCCTTTATATATTGAACGAATTTTGAATATTCGAATATATCACGCTCGTTTTTGACGTGCAAAATGCCGCCGCTGTTAGCTCCATTGAACCTCTCTGATCCCGCGTTCGTCACGGAGAATATTGTGTATAAGATCACATAATCTTGAACGCGACGCCGAATCTTTCGAGCCGAAAGATCGCCACGTACGGGATTTGTCGATCGTGATCAACCATTCGGCATAATCCTCTCCGGCCGAGGCGTTCCCGATACCAAAACCGACAATAAACTTTTCACTGCCGGCAGTCACTGATTCTGACCACCCGTCGGCGCTCCTAACCGGCTTGCCGAAAACGAATTCGCCTCCGGTCGATTTTTTTGCCATCCAAAGGGCGAGGTCCTTGCCAAAATGCCGGTCATTCGCGACCGGTGGAGACAATTCCTTGGTATCAAACAAGCCTGACATGAACGAAATTTGGTTTTTCATTTTATGAACACCTCTAACTTTTATTTTGACAGGTTTGCAATCTTTATTCTTTTATTTTTCGAAGTTTCGCCGTTCATGATCTCTACATCGCTTTTCGCGACGCCCAAAGATTTGGCCAGCAACTTGATCAATTCTGCATTCGCCGCCCCGTCCACTGGCGGCGACGAGATGCGAATTTTCATCGAACCGTCGTGCGGGCCGACGATCTCGCTCCTTGAGGATCGGGGTACGACACGGACATCGAACAATATCGCACCTTCTTTTTCAGTAAAATCCATTTTCACGCAGCGGGCGCGGGTGCCAATTTAACAATGATTGAGATATTATAGCTGACAAACCTAAAGCAGAGGACATAACAAATGAAACTTAGGCCCGCTAGCCGCTACGCTATTCTTTTCGCCGCACTTGCGTCAATTCTCGTATTGTCGATCTACTTTTTTGTGTTACGTTCGACGCGAGCCGAGACTGCTTTGCCGCCGGATCGCACGACACCCGCCGGCAAATTAGTCATGGATGCAACGACCGGGCTTCCAGCCATTGCTCCGCTGACGATGAATTTTGTCCGCTCGCCTGACACGGACGGCCCCGGCGGAAAGGGACGCTATCTGATTGCCGTAAATAGTGGTTTCGGTGTCGAATTCAATTCAAAAAGCAAGCCGCAGCAGTCGCTTTCGGTGATAGACCTCGCTGCCGCCGAGCCAAAGGTTGTTCAGAATGTCTATTTTCCGGCTCCGCAGAGCGCAAATTTTGGTTTGGTATTCGATCCGAAATTGCAGTCGGACGGCAAATATCGAATGTACGTCTCGGGTGGTTTTGAGAACAAGATATGGATCCTGGGCTTCGACGCCAAGGCCGCGCGGCCCGTCTCGCCGCAGACCAAACCCGACGAGGCGTTTAAGGCTCCCGCTATCGACATTGCAGCCCTTGCCGAAAACGCCCCGTCGCCAAACTATAATAGTGATACTGCGGCGGTCTATCCGACCGGTATCGCTCTAAGCCCTGACGGCGAGACCGTCTATTCGGCTAACAATCTCGGCGACACGCTGGGTGTCGTTTCCGATCTGCGTGATTCGCGCGCACTCACGCGAATCAGCCTGCGAAGGCCTGGCTCGAACCAGTTTGTTTACCCGTACGATGTCAGAACTCTGACAAACGGCAATCGGGTATCGAAAGTATATGTCTCGCTGTGGGGTGACGGCTCGATCGCCGCTATAAATCCAGCCGCGCAAAATCGTGTAACCCACATCACAGTCGGTCGCCATCCGACTGCCATGCTGCTGAACAAGGCACAGACGCGTCTCTTTGTCGTGAATTCAAATGCCGACACGGTTTCCGTGATCGACACCGCTGCCGGCCGCGTGATCGAGACGATCAACCTCCGCCTTGCTGAATCGGAGCAGATCGGAGCCAGCCCCGAGGGCCTCGCCCTTAGCGAAGACGAAAAAACGCTTTATGTCGCAAATGCTCACGCAAACGCCGTCGCGGTCGTCGGCCTTGCGGTAAAACCGGCCGCGAATAGCCGCTCAAAGCTGCTTGGATTTATCCCGACCGGAAAATATGCTTCAGCGGTTGCGGTAGTCGGATCCCGCCTTTTCATTGCCAACGGTAAAGGCACCGGTATGGAAAACTCGTCTGTAAAGGTCAACGAATCCGGCTTTTATCCGAACATGCCAAATAAGGATTTTCCCGGAGAAACCTATAACAAACGCGGAAATTACAGCATCTCAGCCGTATCGGGAAACATCAGCCTGGTCGATGTGCCAGACGAAAAGCGGCTCTTTGCCTATACGCAGTCGGTCATGCGAAACGACGGCTTGCTTGGCCGCGAGAAACGCAACATCTTTCCGGGCGGAAAATCGCCGTTCAAGCACGTAATTTACGTGATTCGCGAAAACCGCACGTACGATCAGGTTTTTGGCGATCTGCCGGCAAGCGGCGACGGCAACAAGGCGGATGGCGATAGTTCGGTTGCGATATTCGGTGCGGGCGAAAGCGCCAAGTCACCAGGCGGAAAGCCGCAAAACATTACGCCGAATGCACGCGCCCTGGCTCAGCGCTTCGGTCTGCTCGACCGTTTTTTTGTAAACGCCGAAGCCTCTCCTGACGGTCACAATTGGTCGACGGCGGCTTTTTCAAACGATTACATCGACAAAGGTTTTCGGTGGAATTATTCGCGCCGCGGCCGCACCTACGATTTTGAAGGATTTAACCGGCTGCCGTCGTTCGAGCCGGCAGGCCAGCCTCAGGTCGCTCTGCCGGCCGTAGTCGCTCTGCCCGCAACCGGCGAAGATATTGCCAATTTTCAAAAAAAATATGTGCCTTATCTGAAGGGATCCCGCGACATCGGCGAACCCGAAACACTCTACCTGTGGGATGCGGCAAAGCGAGCCGGATTGGCCTATCGCAATTACGGAGAGTTTGTTTCGACGATCTCGGCTGACGACCTCAAAGCGCTAAATACGCATAAGTCAAAAAAATATCCAGATGTTTCGCCTACGATCAAGGCGTTCGCCGCCAAAAAGACGCTCGAGGGAAACTTTTCGACCGCGCGGAACTTTGATATGAACACGCCCGATATTATGTCAACCGATTCTTATCGGGCGGCACGCGAATCCTCGTCGCAAGCGGATGCAGCCGTTACAGACAACAATCAGAATGCGGCATTTCGCGGCCATTCGCGATTCGGAGCCTGGTCGTCCGAGTTTCATGGCTACGTCGCCGATATGCAGGCTGGAAAAGGCGATCATCTGCCAAACCTGTCTATCGTGCGTCTGTCAAACGACCACACCGCCGGATTGAGACGCGGAACGCCGACGCCGCAGTTTTTCGTTGCCGAAAATGACTACGCACTCGGCCGGATTGTCGAAGAAGTGTCGAAAAGCCCATATTGGGCGGACACCGCGATCTTTGTCGTCGAGGACGACGCCCAGGACGGCCCGGACCACGTCGATGCTCATCGCTCCCCGGCGTTGGTTATCTCGGCGTACAACCGTTCCGGCTCGCTCGTCCACGAATTTCATAATACGGTCAGCCTGATCCGCACTCTCGAGCTTTGTTTAGGAATCGGGCCAATGAATTTTCTTGACGCCAACGCAACGCCCATCGATATATTTACAGCAAAGGTAGACCTGCGCCCCTTTGCGGCCCAGTTGCCGCTCGTAGCCCTCGACAACCTCTTTCCGCCCGAAAAACCGTCGGCACAAATGGCCTATTTCATGAACCTGACCGACCGGCAGGACCTCACTCATCCCGATATGGCCAATCCTCGCGAGCTGAATAAGATCATTTGGTTTTCGGTCAAGGGCGAATCTGAAATGCCGGGGATCGCACGGCTTCCAGCCTTTGAGCTGTTGACGGCCGGAATCAAACCTGAGGATGTCGATGATAAGTCCGGCGACGACGATGATTAACGGTTTTTAGTTAGATACAAAAACCCGCAGCACTATCGATTGGAGAAATCCGATCAGCAGCAGCACGATCATTGCCGAGATGTCCAACATCCCTATCGGCGGGATAAGCCGCTGTACAGGGAGCAGGATCGGATCGGTCACGCGTTTTACGAAGCCGAGAAACGTTTTACGCGTGAACACGAACCACGATGAGATAAAGCGAATAAAGATAAAAAGCACCAAAATGCTCAACAGCCCGTAGAGGACAAAGCCAATAAACACCTTCGGATTTCCTGTGGCAACGCCAGCGCTCAGACCATCTATCACGAAAAACGTATTGCCGACGATCTGCATCGCGAAATACGTCAGCACCAACCCGATAAAGATCGTAAGCAGCGGCGCGAGGCGGGTATCGATCCGGTACATTGCAAAGAACCGGGACGCCGGATAAACCCATTTTTCAGTCGCTTTTCGGACCTTAAAACCAAATCTACCCACCTTACCGAATGGATTTGGGTCCGCGTAGTTAAAGATCAACCGCAGAAGCAATATGCCGAGAAAGATGCCAAAAAGGCTCCAGACAATAAGGCTGAATATCGGATAAACCAAAGTAGTAAGCATAAGAATTTTTACCACAGATGCACACAGATAAACACGAATAACCTACCGATCAATTTCTGAAATATCTGTGCTCATCTGTGTTTATCTGTGGTTAATTTCCCTCGTCCCAAAGATCGCTGTCCCGACACGCACGATGGTTGCTCCTTCCTCGATAGCGACTTCAAAATCGTGGCTCATTCCCATCGAAAGCTCACCGCCGGGCAAGATTTCGTCGCGGATGGCGCGAAGCCGTTTGAAATAAGGACGCGTTGCCTCCGGATCGTCAAAGAATGGCGGCAGTATCATCAAACCGTTAAATTTCAAGCATTGGCAGCCTTTTAAAAAGTCGGCGAGTTCGGCCAGCTCGCTCTCGGCGACACCTGATTTTGTCTCTTCGCCGGCCAGATCAACGTGAACGAGCACGGTCAATTCCGCACGCCCTTCCTCAATACAAATACGCTCAAGCCTGGCCGCAAGTTCAAGCGAATCCAGCGAATGGATCACATCAAAAAACTGTACGGCCTTGCGCGCTTTATTCGACTGCAGATGCCCGATCAGGTGCCATTCTGTAGCGTGGCGGCCTATTTCATTTATCTTGGCCTCGGCCTCCTGCACCTTGTTCTCACCTAGAATAGTAGCTCCGGCAGCGAGGGCTTCACGCAAAACGAAAGCAGGATGAGTTTTGCTCACGGCCACCAGTTTGAC
>JAYVDQ010000057.1:0-2397 GCA_043749325.1 Chloracidobacterium sp.
ACCCTCGTCAAAGACAGGGTAGCGGATCGCGTCATTCAGCGTCCGAATCGCCGATTCGATGTAGGGGCTCGTCGTCGTGTAGTAATAATTCACGACCTCTTCGCGCGTCGAGCCGTTGTAAACGAGGCCGAGATCGCCGATTTTGTCAAGGTAGCTCGCGTCGCCGACCCTGGCCTTCAAAATGGCGGCGTTGCCGCACCGCGGGTCCTGCATACGCATCTCGCAGCGGCGGAGCACGATCGCGTCGTTCGATTTAAAGAACATGTGTTCATACAAGTGCGAGAGCCCGTTAAGCTCGGGCGGTTCGGTAAATGAACCATTTCGCACGGCCATCTCAGCCGTCACGATGGGCACGCTCGAATCCTGATAAACGATCACCTCGAGCCCGTTGGCGAGCGTCTTGGTAAAGATCGGGACGCTCGCGTCTATCGCCGGTTGGGACGCCGTGGACTTTACCGGAGCGGGCGTCGGCTTGGCCTTTTGGCCGAAAATAAGGTTTGTGAGCAGCGATGCTGCGAGAAATGCACTGACAAAGATTTTTTTCACGCTGGACTCCAAAATAAAGGCCCTTGCCGGGCGGTTGTTAAAGCAGACTCTATCTAATAATCTAACATAAGGAGAACCAAAAACTATGGAACGCGACAATTTGATGCACGGCGCACGCACTGCGTTGAATACAGATATGGATATTCGTGCCTGGGCCGAAAATTATCTAAAAGAAAAGGCCCGCGCCGATAATACGGCGATGACCCATGAAGAGTTTGAAAAATACTGGCGTTACCACAAACCCGAGATAATGCACGCCGGAGCCGCCGAGGCGATGCAGGCTTATAAAACAAGGCAAAAGTAAAAAGTAAAAAGGCAAAACTAGAAATTGGCTCGATAGATACGAGCGACTTTTTTTTTTGCCTTTTTACTTTTACCTTTTTACTTTGTCAAACTATCGTTTCCGGCATTACAACATCCTCGGTATTGGTATTCTTCATCATTCTTGCGATCGGGATCGCCAGCAGTCCTAAGATAACAGCCGAGACCACAAGTGCGATAGTGGTCCATGTAAAGAGGGTCGGCGTCTGTTCGAGTTTTTCGGGGTCGACGCTGCCGCCGACGAGCCCGGCGATGAGATTGCCAACGGACGCGGCGAGGAACCAAATGCCCATCATCTGCCCGACAAACCGGCGAGGGGCGAGTTTGGTCATCGACGAGAGTCCGACCGGGCTCAGCAGTAGCTCACCAAAGGTCTGGAAGAGATAGCTGGCAGCCAGCCACCAAGCCGCGACCTTGACCGCTCCACCGCTCGCCACCAGCATATTGGCCGGGAAGATCATGATGAAAAATCCCACTCCGGCCAGAGCCAGGCCGAGAGCAAATTTTGCCGGGGCGGATATACTGATATTTCTCGCTCCGAACCAGGTCCAGATCCCTGCGAATATGGGGGCAAATACGATGATAAGGAACGAATTGATCGACTGGAACCAAAGAGCGGGCACCTCAAACGAGCCTATGTGACGCTCGGTAAAATCCTTTGCAAATAGGTTGAGGGAGGTTGGAGCCTGTTCGAAAGCCGCCCAAAAAATTGCCGCGAAGATGAATAGGACGCCGATAACGACCACTCGTTTTTTCTCGTCGCTATTTAGTTTTCCCGCGATGAACATAAAAAGAAAGAAAGCGACGGCGAGCCCGACCAACGCATAGATCATGTAGCCGCCGACAACCTGCGGATCCAGAACTATTACGCCGGTCGCGGTCAGGATCACCATCAACGCAATTATCGCGAGCCCGACGCCAACCGCGACCTTGACCAGGTTTTCCTTTCCGGCCTGGATCGTCGGATCCGGATCGCGACTTCGTTCGATGCCGATATTTCCAAGCGTTGTGCGCGAACGTATGGCGAACCAGAGTAAGCCAAAAAACATCCCGACGCCGGCCGCGCCAAAGCCCCAATGAAAGCCGTATTTTTCGCCAAGGAAGCCGGTCACGATCTGTCCGAGAGTAGCTCCCAGATTGATTCCCATGTAAAAGATCGAAAATCCGGCGTCACGCCGTTCTCCGCCCTCTGGATAAAGGTCGCCGACGATCGCCGAGATATTTGGCTTGAGCAAACCGGTGCCGAGAACGATCAGGATCAAGCCAATAAAGAACATTGTCTTTCCGCCAAAAAATCCCGACAGGCCGATCGAGAGATGGCCGCTGGTGATCAGCACGGCCCCGTACATGATCGCCCGCCTGAGGCCCAATAGCCGGTCGGCGATCCAACCGCCCGGCAGCGACGAGAGATATACGCTCGCGGAGTAAATACCAACGATGGCCGCCGCTTTAGGCCGTTCAAATCCAAAGCCGCCATTCATCATCGTCGCCGTCATGAATAGAATCAACAGCGGCCGGATGCCGTAGAAC
>JAYVDQ010000058.1:0-6377 GCA_043749325.1 Chloracidobacterium sp.
TCCGCTTCAAGCCTTAATTCGTTAAACTAGTTACTTCGGATGCACAAATACTAAGACCGTAATAATATAATCGAAAACATGAAAAAGTTGTATTTTGTAATTGTCGTAATTATAACCCTCTTGTCAACCACCCTCGCGCAGCAGAATTCGCTCGCGGTCGCGGGCGAGCGTCACCTGACCAATATTAAGCAGTTGAGTTTTGGCGGTGAGAATGCCGAGGCCTACTTTTCGTTCGACGGCAAGCAGCTTATTTTTCAATCAAAACGCGACAAACTCGGCTGCGATCAGATCTTCTCGATGAACATCGACGGCTCCAACGTTCGCCGCGTATCGAACGGCGAGGGCCGCACGACGTGCTCGTACTTTTTCAAGGGCGGCAAAAAGGTACTGTACGCATCGACCTTTGGCGGCGGACGCGAATGCCCGCCGGCGGCGGATTATTCGAAGGGCTATGTGTGGGCGATCTATCCCGATTACGAGATCTACACAGCGACGCCCGATGGCAAAAATATCAAAAACCTGACGAACAGCCCCGGCTACGACGCCGAAGCGACGATCTCACCCGATGGCAAAAAGATTATTTTCACATCCGAGCGTGACGGCGATCTCGAGCTGTATTCGATGGACATCAACGGCAAGAACATCAAACGCCTGACACACGAACCAGGCTACGACGGCGGCGCCTTTTACTCGCCGGATAACAAAATGATCGTCTATCGCGGGTCGCATCCGACCGATCCGGCGCTCACCCAGCGGGACAGGGATTTTTTGAAGCAGCACATGATCGTGCCTATTATTTTCGAGGTCTGGACGATGAACGCCGACGGCTTGAACAAACGGCAGGTTACAAAGCTGGGTGCTGCGTCATTCGCGCCGTTTTTTACCCCGGACGGCAAGCGGCTCATCTTTTGCACGAATTACTTTGCAACTGATTCACGCAAACGAAACTTCGATCTGGCGCTCATTAATATTGACGGAACCGGTCTCGAACGGATAACGTTCAACGAGTCGTTTGACGGATTTCCAATGTTCTCGCCTAACGGCAAAAAGCTGGTTTTTGCGTCAAACCGCCACGACGCAAAAGAGGGCGATACGAATATTTTTATTGCGGATTGGGTGAACTAGGCTTGTCTCTGTGTTCGCTGCGTTTAAATCATTTTTTTAACGTAGAGGCCGCTGAGAACGCAGAGAAATAAAAGAATTTTCTTAGTTGTTCGTTCATAATTTTATGAAAAAACAAATATTCTGTATCTCGATCATACTGCTTGTTGGCCTCGGCGTTTCGGCTCAGACTGTCGAAAAATCGGTTGAAAAAATCCGTGCGGTTTACAAGGATATTTCCGAAAAAGCGCGGCTCGCCGAGACAGACGACGACCGCGGCGAATTTGGCGAACTTGTGATGAACGAGCTCACCATCAACAAACGTCATCACCAGTGGCGTGCTGTGGGCATCTATCACCAGACGTACAAATTTTTTTACAAGGGCGGTGACAGCGAAGAGCATATGTACCCGGACCAACTGGTGATGGTTAAGGTGGATCGTAAGGAATCGAACCGGACATACACAGAGGAATACTTGTTTTCCGACACGGGAGCATTGATCTTCTATTTTCAAAAGGCCGATAACGACAAGCTGGTCCCAGCCGAGCGGCGTGTCTATTTCGTTGGCGTAAGGCCGATCCGGATCATCGAGGATGGCAAAACGAGCGACCGTTTAGCTATAAAAAGCACGGCTGCGATCAAGGATATTGTCGCCGAGAGTGTAAAGATAAAAGATCTGTTTCTAAAATCCATTAAATTATGAAAAGGCAGTTATACGGTTTTGTCCTTTTACTATCGCTAGCTTTTGGTGTTTCGGCTCAAAAGGCTCAGGTCGCGACATCCGATGCGACCCAGCAAAATCTCCATGCGACCATCGAGTATCTCGCCTCCGACAAGCTAGAAGGGCGACGCACGGGCACGCAGGGTGCGAATGACGCGGCGGCGTATATCTTTAACCAGTTTGCCAAGCTAAAGCTAAAGCCGGGTTCGGAAACGCCTAATGGTAAACCCAGCTATTTGCAATCTTTCCCATACACAAAGCTCAACGAGCCGACCGTAAACGGCTATAACGTCATCGGCATTCTCGATGGCCGGGACAAAGAGCTGAAAAAACAGGCGATCGTTATCGGAGATCACTACGACCACCTCGGCCACGGCGGCGAGGGCAGCCCTGCGCCAAATTCGAAAGATGTCCATCACGGCGCCGACGATAACGCCTCAGGAACCGCCGCGGTCATCGAGCTTGCCCGCCAGTTCGCCAAAGCAAAAAACAATAAACGCACGATCATCTTCATCGCCTTCAGCGGCGAGGAAGAGGGCCTTTTCGGTTCTAAATACTACGTCAATAACCCCGTGTTTCCGATAGAAAATACCGTCGCGATGATAAATCTCGATATGGTCGGGCGGTTGAAGGACGACAAGCTGACGATCGGCGGTATCGGCACGGCTAGTGAGTGGAAGGATTTAGTCAATGCTTTGAATACGGCGAATTTCTATGAAACGGTTGGCTCTAAAACATCCGTTTTGGCCTCGGCAACGATTTTTTCACTTCAACTAAACGACGACGGATTTGGCCCTTCCGATCATTCGTCATTTTACACTAAGAAAATTCCCGTGCTCTTTTTCTTCACCGGCACGCATCTCGATTATCACCAGCCATCGGACACCGCCGATAAGATCAATTACCAGGGCGAAAGAAAGGTCATAGACTATGTAACCGAGATAGCAAGGGCCATCGACCAAAATCCGGTGCGTCCGACTTACGCAGTCGCAAAATCGCCCGCGCCGACAGGCGCCGGACGTGCGGGAATAAGCATCACTTTGGGCACGATCCCGAGCTATACGGATTCGACGGACGGCATGGTGATCGACGGCGTTCGCGACGATTCGCCCGCTGCAAAGGCCGGGCTGAGAGCGAACGACAAGATCGTCAAACTCGGCGGGCACGACATCAATAACGTCCAGGATTACACCAAAATACTGGGCGAACTAAAAGCTGATGTGGAATACGAGATCGTCATCATTCGCGGCACGGAGCGTCTGACGCTGAAGATAACGCCGGCAAAACGCCAATAGGGATTTTCGAGCACTAACTATGAAATCTATCATTTGGACAATAGCGATCAGTATCCTGTTTCTTAGCCTTTCGTGTGCCAAAAGCGAGATAAAACCTGCAAATACCACCCCCGCCAAAGCCGCGACACCCGCCCCGCAGCCTTCGGCTCCTAAGGACGGCAATTACAACGGCAAGGGAAGCGTTACCAAGGTTGATCTCAACATGGGCTCGGTCGAGCTAAACCATGAAAACATCGAGGGGCTGATGCCGGCCATGCAGATGGAGTTTTATGTGACGGACAAGGCTTTGCTCAAAGGGTTGGCGGTCGGCGACAAGGTCGATTTTGTCATCGAATACAAGCAGGGCAGAGAGACGATAAACAGCATCCATAAGGCCAAATGACCGCTATCTCGTTCTGCAAATTCCACGGCTTTGGCAACGATTACATAGTCATCGAGCGCGATGCGATAGCTGGGGCGACCCCGCTCGAACAGCTTGCCCGCGAGATCTGCCATCGCAATACGGGAGCTGGTTCCGATGGCATCGCCGTTCTGGAAAAGCTTGATGGTATTTCAGCCGATTATAATTGCGAGATCGTCAATCCGGACGGCAGCTTTGCCGGGTTTTCCGGTAACGGCACCCGCTGCGCGGTTGCCTATCTGCATTACAAAGGCCTCTGGTCGGAGACAGATCTTCGCCTCAAAACCCGCAGCGGCATCAAAAACTATCACCTGATAAAAAAAGACGGCGGTGAATTTTGGTTCGAGGCCAAGATCGGCAAACCCCGTTTTGCGAGCGAAGAGATCCCTGTCCTTACCGAGACCCGCCGCGACCATGTCATCAACGAGCCGATCATCGTCGATGGCCGCCATTACGTTTTCTCTGCGGTAAATGTCGGCAATCCGGTGGCATGCATTTTTATCGAGAATTTCAATTTCGACTGGCGATCCGTCGGCCGGTCGATGGAAACGCACGATAAATTTCCCGAGCGTGCCAACATTGTCTTTGTAAAGCCAACCGACCGCGACAACATCGAGATTCGCATCTGGGAACGCGGTGCCGGCGAAACCTCCGCCTCCGGCACATGCGCGAGCGGAGCCGCCGTACTGAGCGCATTCCTGCTAAAAACGGCGCGCAAGGTTCAGGTTCACTCGCCCGGCGGCATCACAGAGGTTCTCTGGCGCGACGACGACGACGAGATCGTGATTAAGGGCCGAGCCGACCTCGCTTTCTGCGGCGAATGGCCCTAAGAATTCACCCCAGAGACACAGAGAGCACAGAGATTTTAAGAGTCGATTAAGGGACAAGACGATCTGATCATATAGAAAATTTATGGTCTTGAATTTGTCTTTCTCAGTGTTCTCTGTGACTCTGTGGTGAATATATCTTATGGAAGATCCAACAAAATTAGACAGTTCCGGCAGGGAGAGCGAAGGCAACGAAAATAAGACCGCGATCAAAGCCAACACGACCGGCGGCTCACCGAGCGGTGATTTTATCGCGGGCACGGTTCTCGCGAGCCGCTATCGCATCATCGGCCTGGTCGGCAAAGGCGGGATGGGCGAGGTCTATAAGGCTGAGGACCTGCAACTTAGCCAGGTCGTGGCTCTCAAGTTTCTGCCTGAGACCGTCGTTGGTGACGAAGCTATGCTCGCGCGTTTTCGCGGCGAGGTGCGAAATGCGCGTCAGGTTTCGCACGTAAACGTCTGCCGCGTTTTCGACATCGGCGAGATCGACGGGCGGCATTTTTTGTCGATGGAGTTTGTCGATGGCGATGATCTGTCGGAGCTGTTGACGCGGGTCGGGCGGTTTACGTCCGAAAGGGCGGTCGAGATCGCCCGGCAGCTTTGCGTGGGGTTGGAGGCGATACATAAAGCCGGTATTCTTCATCGCGATCTGAAACCTGCAAATATAGTCATCGATAAAAAGGGCATCGCCCGTATCACCGATTTTGGCATTGCCGGGATCGAGGCCGATATGAAGGGCGACAATATCCGTGCGGGTACGCCCGCCTATATGTCGCCGGAGCAGATCTCAGGAAAAGAAGTTACCCTTCGGAGCGACATTTACGCTCTTGGGCTCGTGATCTACGAGATATTTACTGGCAAGCAGGCATTCATTGCGGACAATGTGATGGAGCTGATCAAGATGCACCAGACGGCGACGCCGACCAGCCCCACGACCCACGTCAAAGGCATCGACCCGTTGGTCGAAAGCGTCATCGCCCAATGCCTCGAAAAGAACCCGAAGGATCGGCCGCAATCAGCTCTCCAGGTCGCGATGGCACTCCCGGGTGGCAATCCACTGCAAATTGCGTTGGATGCGGGACAAACGCCTAGTCCAGAGATGGTCGCCGCTTCTCCAAAGAAGGGTGCGCTCCGGCCCGTCGTCGCCATTTCGCTGCTCGCTGCCGTGTTTATCAGTTTCGGGCTTCTGATGGTAACGTCCAAAAATTTCTATCTGCATCGCATGGTGCCGCTCGACAAACCACCCGAGGTGCTGCGGGAACGCAGCCGGGAGCTGACTGAAAAGTTTGGCTATTCTGTGGCCGATTCTTATTACGAATTCGCACCTCCAGCCGCGCCCAGTTACCTGGACTATCTGAAGGAAACCGATCAATCCCCGGATGTTTGGCAAAAGCTCAAAACTGCTCAGCCGGCGCTCATAACATTTTGGTATCGATCGAGCCCCGTTCCTCTCGCTCCCTTAGGCGGCCAAAGGGTGTTTTACAACGATCCGAAAAACGATGTTCCCGGCATGGTGCGGCTTCGCCTCGATACCAGGGGGCGGTTGCTCGAATTCAGCGGGGTCCCGCCGCGCATTGACGAGCCGGTAGCGGCGTCAGGCGAATTTGATTGGGCGGGTGTTTTTAAGGAGGCGGGATTCCACATCTCGGCCTTTCACGAGACCGAACCTCTGTTGACGCCGCCCCAGGCATTTGACCAACGGCGGGCCTTTTCGGGCGTGTACCCGGACGCTTCGGACATTCAGATCCGTGTTGAGGCGTTTGCGTATCGCGGCAAACTTGTCTACTTACAGATCGTCGAGCCGTGGACGCAACTGGCACCGGTCCAGGCCGGAGTTGCTGGCAACATATGGGCCGGACTAGTGACATACTTCGGAATATTGCTGTTTAGCATACTGTTGTCCGTGCGAAATATACGTGTGGGGCGCAGCGATCAAACAGGTGCATTTCGCGTAAGTGTCTTTATTTTTGCCGCACGAATGATAGTGTGGGCATTCGCAACGCATCATGTTGCGTCAGGCGACGAGATAAACC
>JAYVDQ010000059.1:0-6578 GCA_043749325.1 Chloracidobacterium sp.
CAGAGGGATTCGCATGTCAGGCAACATCAATGCGTCCGATAGCCGGCGCGGCCGCTTCCAATTCTCAAAACAATAGCGGCACTCCGGCCCAGAATCAAGCCGCCAACCCGAACAGCAATCAAACAACGACTCAGGGTGCTCAAACAACTAAGACCAATAAATATGGCACGCGCGACCCGCGAACCTGCGCCGACACAAAAGCTCCGGCACGGGGCGCGATCACAGCCGCTCTCGCCAAACAATATTTTATTTGCCAAGCCGAAAAACGCAGTGGCGAAAACTTGTATCTGGTGGAAAACGTCAGCCTTGCGGTCGGCGGCGGTCGCGCTTTCCAGCCGCAAAGCGATGTGAATTATTCGGACATAAACGTCAAGGTTCCGATTTACCCTATTCGTGGCAGCTATATAAAATATCAATGCGAAGCTGCGGTTTCAGGCTACAACATCGGCCAAAACTGTCAGTCCTACGATGAACGAAAAGCGACTGGCTCGTGTTACAAAACAACATTCGGCGATTGGCGATGCAGTATGTTCGACAGTAACCGAACCAATGACGACATACACCGGAATGTCGCGCCGCCGAAGTAGTCGGTATAAAGAATAATGCAATGGCGGGCGAAGCACCGTCGCCATTCAAAGCCTCAAAAGACGAAAGACAGGATTAAAAAGTGAATTAAAATGAAAAAACAAACAAACTCAACTTGGCAAAAACAATTATTGTTCGCCGCGATCGCGGCTATGGTTGTCATGTTTGCGGCAAACTCGGTCGCGTTCGCGCAAGCGACCTACAAAGTCGGCGACCGCGTTGAAGTCCAGTCGGCTGGAAAGTGGTTCAAAGCCGAAATTCTCGACGTAAAAGGCAACGGGTACTATGGAATCCGCTTTATCGACACCGGAGAGTCTTTGTCTTGGTACCCTGCAGAACATATACGTCCCATAAAGGCTGACGTGCCGACGAACAATCAAAACAACGCCGGCAATCAAGCTACAAATCAAACGAACGGAAACGCCCAAACGACAAATGGCGTCGTTACGCTAGAGATGCATCAGAAAAAATCAATCCGTGAAAGATACGGCTCACGCGAACCGCGGACTTGCGAGGACCAAAAAGCTCCGGCAAGAGGTGCAATCACGGCGGAGTTGGCTAAAAAGTATTTTATTTGCAAAGCTGAAGGGGTAAGCGGCAGTCTTTTGTATCTGGTCGAAAACCTGAAATTAGAGGTCGGCGGCGGGATTCCTTACGCCGCAATCATCGGACATAGATCTTTTTCTGAGATAGACGTGAAACATCCAGTCTATCCGATTCGCGGCAGTCTTCTTCGGTATCAATGTAAGGATCTGGTAAGAGAACACGTCGGTCCGCCCGACACAAACTGCCATACTTACAACGAGCCGAAGGCGACAGGCTATTGTTACAAGACGACCTTCGGCGATTGGAACTGCTATATGGCGGATATGAGCAACAAAGCCGAGAACGAGCGCACAGGTGTCGCGCCGCCGAAATAGTTGGCGGGCAAAGGAGGTAAAAATGAAAAATCAGACAACATCAAATTGGCAAAGACAAATGGTCTTTGCCGCAATCGCAGCCGCCTTATTTATGTTTGCGGCAACCTCGATAACATTCGCGCAAGCTGACTACAAAGTCGGAGACAAGATCGAAGTTCAATACACCGGGGGTGGTTCCTGGTTCAAGGCCGAAGTTCTCGAAACAAAAGACGGGTCGTACAAAATTCGATATAACGGATATGGCTCCTCGTACGATGAGTGGGTGACGCCTGCAAAAATGCGCCGGATAGCCGGAGCTTTGCCTACAACCGGCCAAATGGGCGCCGGCGCAGCGACAACGAATTTCAAGGTCGGCGACAAAGTCGAAGCATATGCGGGCGGGGCCTGGTACAAAGGCGCGGTTATCGACGCACAGGCCACCTCGTACAAGATTCACTTTGACGGCTGGGGCAACTCGTTTGATGAGTGGGTGCAGGCTGATAACGTGCGACGGATAGATGGAGCCGCCGCCGCAAATACTCAAAGCGTGCCAAACGCCCCGGCAGCCCAACAGACCAGAACCGGCAAACTCAATAAATACGGCACACGTGATGCCCGATCCTGCGCCGACACAAAAGCTCCGGCAAGGGGACCGATCACGGCCGCTCTTGCCAAACAGTACTTTGTTTGCCAAGCCGAAGGAGTCAGTGGCGCTTATTTGTATCTGGTTGAAAACGAGAGAGTTGAAGTGGGCGGCGGTCGCCCATACAACCCCGGCCAGGAAAGCGCCCCACAAATTGATCCGTCCAAACCACTGTACGCGATTCGCGGCAGTTATACCCGTTATCAATGCCTGCCGGAGGATGCAGGCATGAACTCAAGCGCGCCGGGCAAGAACTGTACCCGCACCGAACACCGTAAAGCGACTGGCTACTGTTACAGAACAACATTCGGCGAGTGGCTATGTGAGATGACCGACAAAAACATATCCAACGACGATTGGCATCAAGGAGTGGCGCCGCCGAAATAGTTGGCGGGCGAAGGAGATCAAAGTGAAAAATCAAACAAAATCAAATTGGCAAATACAAATGGTCTTTGCCGCAATCGCGACTGTCGTTTTTATGTTTACGGCAGTATCTTTTGCCGCTGCTCAAACGCCGCAATTCAAGGTCGGCGATGAGATCGAGGCGTTTACGTACGGCTCGATGGGCGGCACCACGCATTGGGGGAAGGGCAAGGTTGTCGGGTTCAACCCGGCAAGACAGGCGAGCCCCTATGAAATCCAATGGGACGGGCAGCCGACGACCATGAACGAGTATATTGGGCGAGTTCGCGCCCGCGAGGCAAACGGGGTCGGATTCAAGGTCGGCGATTACGTCGATACGTTCTATGGGGAGAAGCAGGGAAAGGGCCGGGGAACGGTTATCGAAGCCGGCGACGGAAAATACAAGGTTCACTACGTCGGCTGCAAGGCGTACTGGGATGAGTGGGTTGACCGCACGTTGGTTCAATCGGCGGCGACTATCTCCGTCAATGCGCCGGAAATCAGGTTTCTCGTCGGCAAATGGTCGATGACGACCGTCGGGATTTCCAGTCGAGCAATTGCCTGGGGCAAGTCAAACGACATTTTGATCAACGGCGACGGAAGCTACACCTGGTACCAATCCGGCGGCAAACCCGCCGTCAAAGGCGAATGGACGGGCGACCCGAAGGTCGAGGGGGCAAAAGACGGAACTTCAAAGATAGACGGAATTCGGGTCAAAGATGCTCAAGGGCGGGAATGGAAACTTTATCGCCGGATCGTTGGGGACAATCAGGACAAAGTCACGATTCACCAAATGTGCGAAGGCATAACCGATATCGGAACGCGCTCCCGGTAACTGTTGTTTACAAGCGGAATCATTATTTATCCGAATAATCGAGCTTGATCGCGTTCATCCCGCGAAGGATTACGCGTTGGCGGCGAACGACACGTTTGCGGTTTTTATTCGGGTTAAAGACGTTGAGTGGGCTCGGGATCATGGCCGAAAGAAAAGCGGCTTCTTCTTTAGTCAGGTCGGAGGCGGATTTTTTGAAATATGCTCGCGACGCGGCCTCGGCACCGTAGATGCCGTCGCCCCATTCGATGATGTTGAGATATATCTCGAGAATGCGTTTTTTGGTCAGGTCGCGTTCGAGAAAATAGGTGTAAACGGCCTCGTGGCCTTTGCGCAAGAAATTGCGGTCCTCGGACAAAAAGAGATTTTTGGCAAGCTGCTGCGTGACGGTCGAGGCCCCGCGTTTGAAGCTCGGCATCGGCGGTATCCAGTCGTCTTCGCTGGGCGTGCAGTCTTTCTTTGGGGTGTTGGCGGCTTTGGCGTCCGCCTCACATTCTTCTTTCGCCTCTTTTTTTCCCTCCTCGACGGCCTCGTCCCACGCGTGTTGGATCGCGTCCCAGTCAAAACCGTTGTGCTGGAAAAAGTGCGAATCTTCGCCTGCCAGCACGGCGCGTTGGAGATGGGGCGAGATCTGCTCGATCGGCGTCCAGATCATGAATTTCTTCTGCTCGGTCCCGTTCGCCCTTGCCTCGGAGAGACGGTATTCGATCATCGAACTGGTCGTCGGATTTTCGGTCCTGAGCCGCGAGATAGCCGGAAATGTGACCACCTCATAGATGAGCCACACGCCGACGGCACCGGCGAATATAAGGAACAGAATTTTTGTCCAGTACCACATCGTTTTAGTGAATAGTGAATAGTGAATAGTGAATAGTCAAGCGCATTCCCGGTCTTGACTATTCACTATTCACTATTCACTATTCACTATTATGGCCCGATACGACAATGTGGTGGCAGTGGTCCTAGGTGGCGGTGCCGGCTCACGGCTTTTCCCGTTGACACACGAACGCTCGAAACCGGCGGTCCCGCTCGGCGGAACATATCGCCTCATAGATGTGCCGGTCTCAAACTGCATCAACTCGGAGATAACCCAGATCTTTGTGCTGACCCAGTACAATTCCGCATCGCTCAACCGCCATATATCCCGGACGTACAGGTTTTCGAGTTTTTCCACGGGTTTTGTCGAGGTGCTCGCGGCCGAGCAGACCAAAGATAACCCCGAGTGGTTTCAGGGCACCGCCGACGCCGTTCGCCAGATGCTGCCGCACCTTCGCGATTGGCGCGTCGACACTTTGCTCATCCTGTCGGGAGACCACCTGTACCGGATGGATTACCGCAGATTCATTGACCGCCATTTCGACACCGGCGCCGATCTGACTGTCTCGGCACACCCATGCCGCGCGAATGAGGCGGAGGAATTTGGCTTGCTGAAAACTGACGGTTCGGGATCGATCGTCGAATTCAAAGAAAAGCCAAAAGGTGACGCACTCAACGCAATGCGCGTCGATACGACCGCATTTGGTTTGACAGGGGCCGAGGCGGCAAACCGGCCGTTTCTGGCCTCGATGGGAATTTATGTGTTCAATTACAATCGGCTGGTCGAGCTGCTGAAGACCGATGATTCCTGGGTAGATTTTGGCCGCGAGATCATCCCGGCGGCGATCGAGAAATACAACGTCCAGGCCCATCTGTTTAAAGATTATTGGGAAGATATCGGTTCGATCCGCTCCTTTTACGAGGCCAACCTGGATCTGGCCGCACCGCTTCCAAAATTTAACTTTTTCGATACGGCCGCGCCTATATACACCCGCAGCCGCTATCTGCCGCCGTCAAAAATGCACAACTGCGACATCGACAATTCCATGGTAAGTGAGGGCTGCATTCTCAACGGCGTCCGGATCCGCAAATCGATCATCGGCCTTCGCAGCCGCATTGACGCCGGCGTTGATATCGAGGCTTCGATCATAATGGGAACGGATTTTTTTGAATCGATCGAGGAGATAAGCTCTAATCTGGAAAAGAAAAAACCGCACATCGGCATCGGCGAAAACACCATTATCCGCAAGGCGATCGTCGACAAAAATGTCCGTATCGGCAAAAACGTAAAAATCCTGAATCCCGATAATATTGAAAACTATGACGCTCCCGACCGATCGTTTTACATCCGCGAGGGCATCGTCATCGTGCCGAAAAATGCCGTGATCCCAGACGGCATGGAGATCTAATGAAGGGTTAGTGGGTGCTGATCTTGGTCTTTCTGGGTACGATATAACCTTCACGCGTTCTAATAACGAGGCCAGGCTGATCGACATGCACCTTGATGCTGGTCGTTTTTCCGACGATGCGGTCGTCTTTCGGGTAGTAACCGAGGCTGTAAAACTCACGCAATTCGCTGGCGATCTTAGCAAACGCATCTCCCAAGCCCCCGATCGAACTCGCCAAATAGGTACGGCCACCCGTTCGCAAGGCCAGATTGTTCAGGTACTCTTCGGCCCGTCTATAGTCCTCCTCGGTGGTACCGGCGCTTGACGCACCACCCGTTATAACGGGTACCGGCAACGGAATACCGCCGATCGTCGGGCCCGTTCCCCCAGGCGGCTGCGTCAATATCACACCCTTATTTTTCATTCGCTGAACGTCAGCGTACGTATCATAACGGATCGGGTAGATCAAAGCGTCAAGCTCCATCGCATCCCTCAGATTGCTGTAGTCGCTTTCGCGGCGGCTGGTCGTATCGACGCCGTCGGTAAAAAGAATGATCGCTTTTCGCCCTTCGATGCTCCGCAGCCTATTGTTCATGACGAGAGCGACAGCTTCGTACAGGCTTGTGCCGGTCGCGATCTTCGTTCGTTTGATGGCCCGATAGACTTCCTGCCGGTCGCTCGTCGCCTCGCACAGCATGTGGACCTCTTCGTCAAACGAGATGACCATCACCTTATCCTCCGGCCGGAGCTGAGCGATAAACGAGATAGCGGCGGACTGGATCTCAGCTATCTTGAACGTCGTCGAATAGCTCATGTCGAGCACTAGAGCGACGGTGAACGGCTGATGTGCATTGGAAAAAAGAGCGATGTCCTGCTCTACGCCATCTTCGAGGATCTTGAAATTTTCCTTTGCGAGCCCGCCAAAAAAACGGCCCTTTTTATCCATCACGCGGACCGGGATCGAAACAAGCTGAGTGTTGATCTTGATGATCTCTCCATCGTCCGGCGGCATA
>JAYVDQ010000060.1:0-9226 GCA_043749325.1 Chloracidobacterium sp.
AAAGACACTCGCGGAAAATCGGGCAGCGATTTCAAACAAAAGCCGGTCGTCCATGTATTGCAGCTTTCGACCGGCGAAGAGCTATGGCACCGCGATTTCGACGACAAGGTCGAGATGATGCCGGCCCGGTTTGGCGAAAATCTCGGCGACGTCGATTTTACGCTCGACAATTACCGCGCGCCGCTGCTGCTCGATGGCCGTCTTTACCTTTTTTACGAAGGCTCGACCTCATACGACGCCCGCACCGGCAAGGCGAAGAAAAATGAAAAATTCAAGATCAACGAAGACGGCCTTGCCCTAACCGAGGCCGACCCGGTTTTCGACGAAACCCACCTGTATGTATCCGGCAAAGGCCGCGTCCGAGCCATCAACCGTCAAACCGGCCATGATGATTGGAAAGCGGATGATCTCGGAACTTGTGCGGAAATGGCACAGGTTGGATCGACGCTCTTTGTGCGGACCGGCGGACAATTTACGAGGATCCGGGACGGCGAGATTGAGGAAAAGGGGCCGTTCGGCGTATCGGCGATCGATACGAGGACCGGCAAGACCCTTTGGCGGTACAAAGGTGCCGATAAAGGGCTGACCAATTTTGCATTTGCTGACGCGAATACGATCGTTATCGCGGATAAAGACGATCTGATCAGCATCGACGCCCGAAGCGGCAAACGGATCGAAAAGCGTGAACACAAGATCGAAAAGGCCCAGTTCGTACTGATCAACGAGGGCGGTCAGGCGGTCGTTGGCGGCCGCGATGCGATCGCCGCGTTTCGGCTCGGCGAGCCGAAACGGCCTGAGATATGGCGGATCCGGCACAAGGCCCCCACTCGCGGAATATTGCGTGTTGCAGCCGGGATCGCGTTACGGGCAACGGCGATCTATTTTCGATACGGCGGGATGGCGACATCGGCCATCGGGCTTGCGCGGACGGGTATGAGCCTTGTATCGGCGGCCAATTCGTTTCGTTTGTCGGGACTATCAACGCATTTCGGCTCCATCAATCTGACGACGCTCGCGAGCAACGCAGCGGGAAATTACATCTCCGCCCGCGTCTATGCCTACGGATCGCTGGCCCGGTCGCCGAATTTGTTAGGCCGTATGAATGGCCTACAGATCGTGATCCCTAATGCGAGGGATATCCGCGGCCAGGTAATCGGAAGGGCGATTGACCGGGCGACCCCGTCGCGCGAGGACGTGCAGGAAAGCATTCTGGACAGGCTCGACCCCGCAAACCAGATGGATAAACTGTCCGCTTTTCTCCTCCGCCGAAAACGCCTTGCCGAGCTTCGCGGAAACTATATGTATTTTTACACCGATCTGGCTCGGCCCTTCGATAAGAAAGGTCTCGCCGGCGTGAACGTACACACCGGCCATGACGCCAGATTTATTCTCGCGTCGGACCCCGATCCCGAATTTGTAATGGACGAAACGGCCGGACTTCTCTACTCGGCCGACGGCAGCCGGTTACAGGCATTTAGCGTATTAAACAATTGACCTGTGTCCCGTTAGTTTCATTTGCGATAAAGTTCTTCGATCCGCAGTTTTGTATCAGCCGTCGCCCATGCTGTCGCATATTCGCGAAGAGTGGCCTTTGCAGATGAGACCTTTCCTTGTTTATTGAGAGCCTGGGCAAGGCCAAATAGTGCCCGGCCGTTTCGAGGGTGGTTGGTCAACTCCATTCTATAAACCTTTTCAGCCTCGGCGTACTGCCTATTGCTTAGATACGCCCGTCCCAGCCATTCTCTGATGGGCAGGTCCCAGTCGGGCGGCTCGTCGTAAATCAGCAGATCGTTCGCGACCGCTCCGTCAGACAATAGTTTAATGCCGCCGGAAATGTCGCCTTTTGCCAATGCCGATTCACCGGCTAAGAGCAGTTCACCAACCTTCAGGATCGCCGTCGCTTTATTGTTTCCCAACCGCATATCGGCCGGCACATCGCGAGATGTCGCGGTGTAGGCTTCCAGTTCTTTGACGGCTTCCGCAGCCTTGCCGGTCTCCGCCGCTGCGATCCCTCGTGCCAAGTGCCAATAAGTAGTCGTTAGCTTTTGACCGGCGGGAGGAGCGTCTTCCTTCATGATCTCGTCCCACTTGTGAAATCGCACCATAGTCACTACAGGATAAGCCGCAAATGCTTCTAACATTGGCATTTCAGACAACATCGGGGCGACATTTGCCCGTAGTTCGCGAGCGTTTTTCATCGCCTCCGCATAAAGGCCGCTCATCGCGCTGACCGATGAGAGAAAGCTGATGTTGTGGTTAAAATACATCATCGGATAGATGCCCTGCGGACCGTTTTTCTTGATGTAGTTTTGGTCCGCGACTATTGCCCGGGCGTTGGCCTTGGCGGCGGCGGCGTAGCTGCCGGTACGGATAAAAATGTGCGACGGCATGTGGACGAGATGGCCGGCACTGGGAGCAAGATATGACAGCCGTCTTGCGCTGGCGAGGGCGCGTTCCGGGTTAGGGGACGCCTCAACCGCGTGAATGTAATAATGGTTCGCTCCGGAATGCGTCGGATCGCGGCGGAGCACGCCCTCAAGCACCGCGACGATCTCGAGTGTGTCCTCAGCCGGTTTTCCGTCGAGCGTCCATAACTGCCACGGACGCAGATTCATCATGCTTTCGGCATAGAGCGTCGCGGCGTCGAGATCGGCGGGAAATTGCTTGACCAGGGCTGACATCGCCATCTTATAGTCCTTACCGAGCTTTACCTGATCGGCCGCCGGGTCAGACGAGTATCGCTTTGACAATGCCTCGATGTATGCACGATCGCGGACCGAGGCCGCGGATGCGAGGCCCTGTGCCTTTTGCAGGTTTTGGTCCGCCTCGGACAACTGGCCGGGATCGGCCTGTAGGTTGTAATTCGACCCGCGGGCCAAAGCAACACCCCAATACGCCATCGCGAGTTTTGGGTCGAGCTCGGCCGCCTGCTTGAACGATTTTACGGCTTCGTCGTGATTGAACGCGTAAATATAAGCGAGCCCTTGGTCGAAATATCGCTGGGCCAAGGCATTTTTCGTCGAAACCGCGTGGTGAACCTTGCCCAAGCCGGGGTCGATCGTCGCGGTTGGCGGCATTCCCCCGTGCTGGTGTTGGGCGAATACGCTAATGGGCAAAATGATCAATAGAAAAGCTATTAAGGTTTTCATCAAACACCTCTCTTAATTTTTTCAAACATATTACTATAACGTATTCGGCGGAAAATCTGTTCTGGATCATTATTTCACCCGTAAAATTATCCGACCAAATTTCCGCTCGTAAAACTTAACCTGATATTCGCGTTCATGGTATCCTTTTTCAAAACTCGCTTTATCTTAAAACATATGAAAACACGTGCCATTATTGCCGCAGGATTGGTGTTCCTGTCTGCCTGGCTAACATTTGCCCAAAAGAAACCGGCCCCGAAACTAAACCCCGAGACTACAAAGATGGTGGCTGAGGTCTCGCCCAAGAATATCGAAGCGACCATCCGCAAACTCGTGTCCTTTGGCACGCGAAATACGCTGTCCGCTCAGGACGATCCGGTTCGCGGCGTCGGAGCGGCACGCGACTGGCTCTATTCTGAGTTTCAAAAGATCAGCAAAGATTGCGGCGGCTGTCTCGACGTGCAAAAGCAATCTTTTGTTCAGCCAAAGGCAAACCGGATACCTGAGCCGATCACGCTGACGAATGTTTTCGCGGTGCTAAAGGGCACGACCGACTCTGACCGCGTTTATGTCGTATCCGGCCATTACGATTCGATGTGCAATTCACCCACCGACGCAAAATGCGACGCTCCGGGCGCCAACGACGATGCATCCGGAACGGCCGTTTCGCTCGAGCTGGCTCGCGTCATGTCAAAACGAAAATTTGACGCGACGATCGTCTTTATGACCGTTCCGGGCGAGGAGCAGGGCCTCCTAGGTGCGACTTATTACGCGGAACAGGCAAAGCAGGCGAAGATGAATATAGAGGCGATGTTCACCAATGACATAGTCGGCGGAGCGACGACGCGTAAGGATATGCCGAACCGCGACAAGGTGCGTGTATTTAGCGAAGGCATACCGCTCAACGAGACCGAGGCCGAGGCCCGCAGCCGTAAAAGCGTCGGCGGCGAGACGGATGGGCCTTCGCGTCAGCTTGCCCGCTATATTAAGGAACAGGGGGACATATATCTTAAAGGCTTCGGGGCATGGATGATCTATCGCCGCGACCGCTACGGACGCGGCGGCGATCACAGCCCTTTTCTTCAGAACGGCTACGCGGCTGTCCGCTTTACCGAATCCGAAGAGGATTTCACCCATCAGCACCAGACGCCCCGGACAGAGAACGGCATCATTTACGGCGACAATCCGGAATATGTCGATTTCTCATACGTCGCAAATGTCTGCCGCGTTAACCTGACAGCCCTCGCCGGGCTTGCTTCGGCCCCTGCCCGTCCCAAAGGTGCGGCCTTTGCCAACAACCGCCAAAGCGCCGACACTGAGCTGAAATGGGAAGCCGGAAAAGATGCCGATCTTGCCGGTTACGAGGTCGTCTGGCGCGATACTACCGCCGCCGAATGGACCAATTCGGAATTCGCCGGCAACGTCGCCACATACACCGTCAAGGGCAAGTCAAAAGACAACTATTTCTTCGGGGTTCGTTCAGTCGATAAAGCCGGCAACAAGAGCATGGTCTCGTTTACCGGCGGACGATAAAGCCGCCTAAAGGCGGAACTCAAAACGATTCCAAAATCACTTCGGCAATAGCGTGATCTGCCGTGTGCGAGATCGAAAGATGCACGCGGTCGGCTCCGCGGCCCTCGAGGATATTCTTCGCCTCGCCGTGTATTTCGAGCGATGGGGCTCCCATTTCATCAGATACCACCTCTATATCCTGCCAGGTGATCTTGCCACGCCAGCCGGTTTTTAGCGCTTTCAAAAATGCCTCTTTCGCGGCAAATCTCCCGGCGTATGACTGAGCGGCAGCGACGCCTTTGCTTTCACAATATTTACGCTCAGTAGCCGTGAAAACCCGCTCCGCGAAACGGGGAGTTCTGGCGATCGCATTGCGTATGCGATAGACTTCCGTTATGTCGATGCCGATGGATAAGATCATAGCTGCCGATGAAACTTTAGCAGATTCGGGCTTTTTTTGGCGAGAACGCGGCGGAGTTAAGATGCTGGTGAGCCGTGCGCTCGAGGATGCCGGATTTGTAAATGGCTTTTCGACGCGGCTGGGCGGCGTATCGCCGTTTCCTGACGGCGACCTTAATCTGGCGGGCTTTAACGAAGATTCGGCGAAAAATATATATGAAAACAGGCGCCGCTTTTTGTCTGTTTTCGATGCCGATCTACAACTAGCGTTGGTCTGGCAGGTTCACGGGGACGCCATTAAGATCATTCGCGCGCCGCAGGATATCGGCGACTCCGACGAAAGAGCTGATGCGGTCGTTTCGGACGTCGCCGGTGTGTTAGCAGGCGTAAAAACGGCGGACTGCGTTCCCATTTTACTTGGCGACCCGAAAACCGGGGCCTTTGCGGCCGTACATGCGGGGTGGCGTGGAACCGCGCAGTCGATCGTCGATAAAGTTGTCAAAAAGCTTGTCAGCACCTATGGTGTTAATCCTAAAAACCTGATCGCCGCGATCGGCCCGGCGGCTGGCTGCGAAAACTATGAGATCGGGCAGGATGTGATCGACACGTTTGCAAAGAACTTTAGCGATAGCGATAAATACTTCACGGCGACGCTTGACGGCCACGCTCTGGTCGATCTGCACCTCGCCAATCGCGACCAACTGCTCGACAGCGGCGTGCCGAGCGAAAACATCTTCACTGCGCCGTTTTGCACGATTGCCGCGCCAGACCTTTTCTTTTCTTACCGTCTCGAAAAACAAAAGTTCGGCAAAACGGGCCGTTTGATGTCGGTAATAGGTCGCCGCTAGTTGACCTTTGCCGTCAGCGTGATCTGCTTGTTTTTTGGCGCGTAACAAACCTCGTTCGTACACGCCTGATAATGGACCGTCACGTTGACCGTGATCGCGCGGCCGCGAAATGTCGCCGGGACGGTGATGGGAAAGGTAAATTGAACGCGTCCCTCATAAACATTAAGCGGCTTTTCGGAAAACTCAAATTTACGGTTGGTCCCGCGCGGATAGCTGACAGCTCCGATCTTCGCTCCATTCGACGACGCCTTGACCGTGGTCGCGATGGCGTATTCGCCGTTCGGCCGGTTTGAATTTACATGCAATCCGCCGGGAATGCTCAAAACGACTGTCGCCCGTGCCGCCGTGCCGCGGGTCACCGTGCCATTGCCGATCGAACCGCTGACACTTTGAGCATTGATGCTCGTTAAATAACCCGCCACGACGATCGCCGCCGCCATAACTCCAATTCTCATCAACTGTTTCATCATAAGATCTGTCCTTATCAACTAAATGACTTTTTTGCGAATGTTTTATTCTATTTTAGCTCAAAACTGCTGACCATTACTTCGATTTTACGCGCAAATTCGTCCGAGGTCTCAGCCAGCCGTACCGCTTCGAGCCGGTAAATTTTGCCATCTTTCTCGGCAATCTTGTACGTCACGTGAAATAAAATGCCTTTAACAATGCGTTCGGCGTCGATCACACGATAGCGTCGCGAGCCGACAACCTCCGTCATATCTTCAGTTACAGTAACGTCATCGGCCTTTATCTCCGCGACAGCGTCATCGATCGTTCCTTGATAGCGGATTGTCAAATTGATGCTGCCCTGGCGAAAATCCGCCGCTTCGTCGACGCCAAACTCCTTCGAATACGCCTCGAACTCAAACTGTTCGTCACGGTTTATCTTATTCAAAAAACCGTCCGGCTTTTGGATAACAAAATCGTCCGATTCGACCGTCTCGGAATCGAATGCCGCCGCCGCGGTTTTCTTGATACGCGTCGAGGCGTAAACCATCAAGGCGACGAGAATTAGTCCGGGAATAAGAAGTTCCATAATCATTCAGTCGGCGGAAGACAGTTGGCGGTTGGTAGTAGATTTTCCTGCCTCCTGCCCGCTGTCGCTGCCAACTGTTTTTGCGGCAAGCTGGCCACACGCGGCGTAAATGTCGCGGCCGCGAGGTTGGCGAACGTAAGCAGAAACGCCACGCGATTCGAGTATCCATTTGAACCGATCGACACGCTCCGGCGTAGACGTGCTGTAATCGAGCTGCTCCGCTCCATTGTGCGGGATCAGATTGATCTTGATCCGTTTAAGCTGAAAACGCTCCAGTAGATCGGCGAGAGCGTTGGCGTCCGCGTCCGCGTCGTTGACGCCGCCCAGCATCACATATTCAAAAGTAAACCGCTCGCCACGCCGTAGGCTGCCCTCAAATTCCTTTGCCGCCGTCATCAGCTCGTCCAGGTCCCAGCGCTTGTTTATAGGCATCAGGCGATCCCGCAGCTCGTCCGAGGCCGATGATAACGAGATCGCGAGATGCGGACGATTTTCGAGCCTGGCAAATTCGTAGATCTTCGGCACGATGCCGGCGGTCGAGATCGTCACGCGATTTGGCACGATGAAGAGGCCATCCTCGTCCGACATAATCTCAAGCGCCGCAATAAGGTTCTCGAAATTCAGGAACGGCTCGCCAGCGCCCATGCCGACCAGATTTGTACCGTGCGGCGTCTCCGCCCCGACGCCATAAACGTCATTGAGCACGATAATTACCTGCTCGACGATCTCGCCGGCGGTCAGGTTACGCAGCAAGCCGAGCTTGGCTGTCAGGCAAAAATCACATTTGAGCGGGCAGCCCGACTGCGAAGAAAAACATATCGTATCGCGGCCCTCGGACGGAATATAGACCGTTTCGACCGGATATCCGTCAGCCGTTTTCATCAGGTAGCGGCGCGTGCCGTCCGTCGAAACATACCGCGATTCGACCGCAAGACGCGAAATGTCGACGGATTCCTCAAGCTTCGCCCGGAATTTCTTCGGCAGATCGGTTATCTCGTCAAACGAGGTCAGCCGCCGCTCGTGCACCGCCTTAAAAACCTGCGTCGCACGGTATTTCGGCTCTCCAAATGACGCCGCCAAGTCTTGCAATTCCCGGCGGTTTAGCCCCGCAATATGTATCTTTTCTGCCACTCGACCTATTTTAGCCTATCCGCGGGAGTTGCCGAAACACGAGGGGCATTTGTGACATAATTAAGCCAATGGCCGAATATCTGTTTCAATCATCGCTAGTTATCGGCCGGTCGCGTGAAGAAGTCTTCGCGTTTTTCTCGAACGCCGAAAATCTCGAACGCATCACGCCGCCCGAGCTTGGCTTTCACATCGTCACGCCGCGTCCGATCGACCTCAAAAAAGGCACGCTTATCGACTACAAACTCTCGATGCACGGCCTGCCGTTTAGCTGGCGGACGGAGATCACGATGTGGGAACCGCCGTTCGAATTTGAGGACACACAGCTCAGCGGCCCTTACAAACAATGGATACACCGCCACCGTTTTACCGAATCTGAACCCGGCAAGACGCTGATGGAAGACGAGGTCCGTTACCGCCTGCCGCTCGAACCGCTCGGCGACATCGCCCAATTTTTCGTCGAGCGGCAAGTGAAGAATATCTTTGAATATCGAAACAAGGTCGTAGCTGACGTGTTTAATTCACTATAGAGTCACAGAGGTCTTTGAAGTCGGTTTTGAGTAACAATTAGTGTCGAATTAAGCCAAAAGCTGGTTTGCGTTTCTCTGTCCTGTCGGCGGCATATCGAGCCAGCCGTCGAAGACGGCGGTATATTTGTAGCCCATATCGCAAGATATGGGTTACGTCGTCACCAATCGCGCGAACCGTCGAAGACGGTGACATAAGAAATGTTCCATGCCGAGCAAGATTATGCCGCCGTTTTCAACGGCTCGTGTTTTCGGCCCATATGTTCCCACAGTTTGCACTGTGGGCTACAAATATTACGTCGGCTCCGCCGACTCAAAGCCTTCTAAAAGCCCTCAGTGCTCTCCGTGGTTCTGTGGTGGATCTTCTTAATCCCCGTCCCCGAGGAGTTTGCCTTGCCATAGTTTTTGTCCGGCGGTCGAGGTGTAAAAGCCGAAGATCACCAATGCCGCGAGAAACAGCGTGTACAATACGAACTCGCTGGCGTACCAGGCTGTAAGATCTGTGGTGAGGGGGCGGTGATAGAAATTGGAAAACATGAACATCGAGACCAGCGCCAAAACACCAAATCGAGCAGGTACGAGGAGGAAGAGGTTTAAACCCAAAATAGTCACGGCAATCCCGTAGGCGTC
>JAYVDQ010000061.1:0-3489 GCA_043749325.1 Chloracidobacterium sp.
GCTCGAAAGGTCCGTGAGGTATTTGGGAATCAGTAACGCCCTTACGGTAAAGTTTGGGATCGTGCTCAAAGGCTCGCAGCCTTTTTTGCTGAGAGTGCGTTAACGCACTGACGCCCCTAATTTATTCCTGTTTAATCGATCCATGCCCGAGTCAAATGGAATTCAAGTAAGTGCACCTTCCAAAACCTCACTCTGTGCGACAAGCATGGATCTTAATATATGATCTTAGCGATTTCACGATTCAGGGTTGCGAACGAAATGGAAGGGGCAGTTAAGGAGGCCTTTTTTAACCGCCCGCACCTTGTCGATTCGGTACCCGCGTTTCTCGGTATGGAGACGTTTACAGATGCCAGCGACCCTACAATTTTTTATCTGGTCACCAGATGGACGGATATCGAATCGTTTCGTTCATGGCATGGAAGCGCAGAACACCGTCTCTCGCATAAGTTTATTCCGAAAGGACTAAAGCTGGACCCAACCTATACCAAAGTCACGATCCTCGACCGGCTTGCCCAACCAGGCAGGATGCCGGAGTTCGAGGAATCGGTAGCCGATTCTTTGCTGGGCATAGCCAGGTATCTCGACGAGGTGAAGGATCTGCATTTTTTAGCGTTATCTCCGGACGGGACGATCTCAGTGTGTAATAAGGCCTTGGCCGGACGTTTGCAAAAGACGAAGGAGGAACTGATCGGGCGTAACATAAGCGAAGTTTTAACCGACGAGAGTGCCGCCTTTCTGCTCGAGAACGTAGACGATACGCGAAACACACAGCACAAAGAACTTTTACTGTTGAATTTCGTTGACGCTAACCTTCATCCTTTCACACTCCAATGCAGCTTGGATATCCGTCCTGATGGTTTTGTGATCATCGGTGCTCCACCTGTCGAAAAGGAGCAGGCACTCCAATATGAGCTGATCGGCCTCAATAATCAATTTAGCGTACTTATTAGGGAGAATGAGCGGCAACGCAAAGCTCTCAAAAAAGCCCATGACGAGCTTGAAAAGGCTCACGACGATCTACGCCAATCGCACTGGCACTTAAAGAAAATCCAGGAAGTGTTGCCCATTTGTTCTGTATGTCACAAGGTCAAGACAGGCGATGGGCAGTGGGATAGTTTGCTGAAATTCTTTCACGAAAATTCCGACTTTCTCTCTCACGGCTATTGTGATGAATGTGCCGAGAGAGCAATGAAAGAGGTTCAGGACAATAAGCGAAAGAGATCTCTAAAGGAGGCAGGCCAGTGAGCAATTTACGAGCTGTTGATCTACAGGAACGCATTTCGATCGCCCGCACGATCAGCCAAGCTAAACAGAAGGTTGCGGAGGCAGTGACCGGTGAGTTTTTCCTTCGTCACCCGGACTGGCTCGATCGTTATGGTGATGCGGGACGGATTCGCGGAGTCGAAGACGCCAAATTCCATATCGACTTTTTGTCTGGGGCGATCGAAAGTGGCTCAACGGTGCCGTTTGAGGATTATGCCAGATGGTGTTCACGGATGCTTGCTTCACGAGGCATTGACCCGAAATTTGTTTCAGAAAACTTTCATCAGATCGGTGAGAGTCTTAACCGGGTGCTTTCGGATGATTCGGATGAGATCATTTCTTACTTTATTCAAATGGGACGTGCTGCCTGCACAGATCAAATTCCGAGCGGGCCGGAAAATAGAAACGGCGAACTCGCGGAAACCCAAAGGGTCTTCCTTGAGTCCATTCTAAAAGGCCGCCGTCACGCAGCTGTAACAATCGCATTGGAAGCGCTCAAAAGCGGGTGCGGGATCATCGATGTTTACACGGAGATCCTTCAGGAGTCACAGTATCAGCTGGGCCGCCTTTGGGAGACGAACAAAATAACAGTGGCCGAAGAGCACATGGCGACGGCGATCACGCAATTTGTCATGGCTCAGATCTATCCGATGATCGAACCCACGGCGAAGGTTCGAGGAAAAATGTTGATCACGGGCGTAGAGGGCGAGATGCACCAGATCGGTGCTAACATGGTCGCCGATGTGCTCGAAGTTAAAGGCTGGGACGTTCGTTTTCTCGGTACAAACATGCCGCATCCAGGCATCTTGAAAGCAGTTGAAGAGCACGGCGCGGATGTGGTGGGAATCTCAGCAACGATGCTATTTAATCTCCCAAAGGTCATTCAAATAATAGACCAGCTCCGAGTGAAATTCGGCACCGACGATCTCAAGATAATCGTCGGTGGGGCTAGTTTTCGACAAGTGCCGCAGATGTATGCTGAGATCGGGGCCGACGGATTTGCACCCGATCTTAAAAGTACTGTTGATTTTCTGGAGACATCTTTCCCTGCCTGATCATTTGACGGTCAGCGTTCGATGTTGCCCCGCATCGCTGGCCAAATCACAGGAACCCGCGAAAAAAGCTGCTCCGAGATTCTGCGTGGTGGATCTTCAGTCCTCTTTTATCTGAGGTGCGTCGGTTTTTACGGCGGCTGTTAACGATGTCATCATGCAAATGATGGGCGGAAGCGAATTAAGGCCACAAGTCGCTAAACGGTTGCCCGATATTAAGGTGATCTTTATGTCTGCCTATACCGACGACTCGATCGCGGGGCTAGATATCCTCGACAACGACATTGCATTTATTGAAAAGCCCTTCACGACCGACGCTCTCACGCGGAAGGTACGGCAGGTTTTGAAACCATGAACATCGCCGCCAGGCCGAGGACCACTGACGTCGAAATTTATGAAAAATACCCCGCAGATTGTCCGATTCTCGATCGATGCCTCAGATAGGATCGTGGATGTTGGTGACGATTGGGATAGCTTCGCACTCGAGAACGACGCTCAGGCAGATCTATTCTCAGACGAGATCCTGCACCGAAGTTTCTGGGATTTTATATCTGACGATACGCTCGAACACGTGTACCCCCGCATGATCACCATGGTTCGTGCCGGTGAGTCCCTTGATTTCGCCTTCCGGTGCGATTCGCCGGCGCTACGCCGTTTTCTTACGCTGCGAATGAGACCAACCGGCAGCGGGGGCGTAGAGTTTGAAACCGAAACGGTCAGGACCGAAGAGCGGGAGTTCCAACCTTTGTTCAATAAACAAGGTGCAAAGGTTGGTGAACTCGTCGTGGCGTGTTCATGGTGCAATAAGATCAGGACCGGAATGAATGTATGGCAGGAAGCTGAGGACGCCGTGGCCGCACTTGGGCTTTTTGAAAATCAGGTAACTCGGCCGCTGTCTCACAGCATGTGTGAGGTTTGTTACGAGGCCGTGACGGCAAAGATGGCCGATCCCCGATCGCCCGCATCCTGACGAGGCCGGAATAGTTGAGTACTGGTCGACTCACATTGCGGCGTCCGCGGCAAGCTCTGAACTTCCAGTCAATAGGCCTTCGAACGCTGGCACGGGAAGGGGTTTACTGAAAAGATACCCTTGCCACTCGTCACATCCCATGTCGCTTAGGAGTTGGAGCTGATCTTCAGTCTCGACCCCCTCGGCAACCACCTTTAGTCTAAG
>JAYVDQ010000062.1:0-3600 GCA_043749325.1 Chloracidobacterium sp.
GTAGATGACAAGCTCATACCCATCCTGCTATACATGCGTGACGTCGAAACGCTCACCGACATGTATCACCGCGAGCTGCTCCGCACGCCGACCGGCAAAGATCCGCATATCGGCAAGTTTATGGAACGCTGGGGCATCGAGGAAATTACGCACGGCGAGGTGATAAACCGCTTCCTGAACGAGATCGGCTACGAAACCGACGAGAAATGGCAGGAGCAGGTGCGACGGGAGGTTTCGACCGCCTATCATGCCAACTCATACTTTCTGATGGTGATGACAAACCTCATCGGCAAGAAATTCACCGCGACGCATATGACCTTTGGCACGATCCATGAGATGGAGGCGGCCCAGGGCTATCGCCGCCTGATCGCTATCGCTGATCACCCGATCCTCACGTATATCGTCAACGGCATTATCCGCGAAGAGGCTATCCATGCTCAATTTTACCGGAGCGTCGCACGGCTAGAGCTGCAAAAGAACGAATTTGCCCAAAAGATGGCGAGATGGGTCATCGAACATTTCTGGGCGCCGGTCGGCCAGGGCTCGCTCGCTAAAAGCCGCACCGAATACGCGATAAAAACGCTCTTTGCCGGTGACGACGCCATGGAAGGCCTCGACAAAACCGTTACCCAACGCATCCGTCAGCTTCCCGGCTTTGAAGGCATTACAAAGATCACCGATACGATCGGCGAGATGGCGGGACATTCGGCGATGAAGTTTGAGACGGCTTGAGCAAATAATCGGTATAATTCACTGTGTTATAATCGCCTTTGAGGTTCAAGAAAATGACTTTAACGATTGAGATTAAGGACAGTAAGCAAAAGTCATTAGAAGCAATGGCTTTGGAAAACGGCAAAGGCGTTGACCAGTTTGTTGCTGAAATAATCGACGATTATTTAGATGAAAACAATGCGGAAGGCCGCGAATTAAGAAGGATCATGATGTTATCCGAACCTTCCTTCGGCGAATGGAATAACGAGGAAGATGCCATCTACGACAGTCTATAAAAATGGGACGTAGTTCTTGTATCTTTCCCTTTCACTAACTTCACTTCCGAGAAACGTCGGCCCGCCGTCATAGTTTCACCCGATAATTTTAACACCGGAAACGATGTGATAATCAGTTTTATTACAAGCCAACTGCAATCAGCACCCAGAACTGGGGACTATTTCTTAAAACGGTGGGAAGAGGCCGGTTTGCCAAAGCCATCGATGGTTCGAATGAAATTTGCGACAATCGACAGGTCGATAGTTATAAAAAGACTTGGCCATCTGGAAAATGAGGATCAATTACAGATTCGAAAAAACCTTATTCCATTTTTTGGTTCATAAACTCCGATAAATTTCCACGCCGCTGCTCATTTCGACACCAACCTTACCTTCAGACTCGGCATAATCCAGATGCGCGATCGATTCGGAGATCGCGAGAAACCGGTGTACGTCGTGATCAAACGAATCGGGAAACAGCTGCTTTGCGACTTCAAACGCTGTCGTGCCGCCGTTTGAGACGAGCGAGATTACCTTTTTTTGCCGATCGTCGATCGCGCGGACATAGCGGTGAAAGATCTCTTCGAAATCGGTAACCGGCCCGCCGTGCCCCCCGTAGACGAGTGTCGGCGAGAAGCTCCGCAGTTTTGCGAGGCTGATCAGATATTCGGCCAGCGAAGGAAAACGTTTTGATGGATCGGCCGGATCCGGGGCGAGGATCGGATTTGGGGTTATCCGTTTCAAGATACAATCGCCGCAGATCAGCGTGCGGTCGGCCTCGCGAACGAAGGAGCACGAGCCCGGCGTGTGGCCAGGCGTGTGAAGAACACGGAGGACTCCCGAGTCGAACTCCATCTCCATTTCATCGTGTAGCGGTTGTAGATCGTCCGCTTCGAGCGAATCGGTGAGCAGGCTGATCTCCTCATAAAGCGATCTCATCTCCTCAAAAACCGAGTCAGGAACGCCCGAACGCATCATCAATTGCCGGTGGTCTTCATGTGCAAGCCGCCCGAATAAATGACCTGTTTCCCATTCGTGAATAAAAATCTCGGCGTCTTTTGCCTCGTCGCGAACCGATTTCGCAAGCCCGCAGTGATCTTCGTGGGCGTGAGTCAGGACGATTCGGCGTACATCGGAAAATTGGACGCCGTTTCGGGCGAGTTCCCTACGGAGAGCATCGGCCGCTTCTTTAGTTTTCGGGCCGACATCGATCAGGGTCAGCGGATCTTCCTTGATCAAATATACGTTCACGTCGCCGACATAAAACGGGGTCGGAATGGAAAGAGAGATAATATTCATAGAGTCTCGACGGGCAATGGCAATGTGCCGGAAGAAATCATATTAACAAACCTGCGGGATTTAGGCTCCAAAACGCCATTGGAAAAGCCGACAGTTGGCACTCGCATAAAAGGTGCCAGACACTAAACATTTTCGGGGCTAAACCTGGATAAATTGGTAAATCCAATTAAATTTGGCCACCGATTACAAAAATATTACATTTTTGCTTGCCTTAAATTGGTTTTTGGGGTACATATTTCAAAGCAAATCATTTCTGATTCAATATCTGTCGGAATACGTTTCTAGCACGCTAATATTTACGGCCCGATAAGGCCGGAAACAATACTTGGATCTATAAGTTGATCCGAAACGCGAAGTTTCCCGTATTTTCCGACGGAATTTCTAAAGTGTCTACAGTATTAAGGAGAAAAACAATGAGAGTATTTTCGTCCCGTTTTGCCGCCAGAGCGGCGATATTCCTTGCTTCGATGGCGATCACCATATGCGTTGCCGCCTCGGCGATGGGTCAATCCCAGGCGGCTGCGGCAGATCTGTCCGGTACGGTGGTCGATCCGACCGGGGCGGTGGTTGCCGGAGCAACCGTCCACGCCCGGGGGGTCGTAAACGGCATTACGCGCACCGTAACGGCCAATTCTGAGGGCAATTATCAATTCATCGGACTGCCGCCGGGCGATTACGAAGTTTCCGCCGACGCGGCTACTTTCAAAAAGGTTGTTATATCTCCCGTCAAACTGACAGTTGGCCAGAGTGCCGATCTAACGATCAAACTAGAGCTGGGTTCCGCAACCGCCGTCGTAAATGTGTCCGGCGATGACGTCCAGCTGGTTGAGACCACGCGGACGACCGTTGCCAATACGATCGATCAAACGAGGGTCAACGGCCTGCCGATCAACGAACGCAGCGCTACCGGCTTTGCCCTGACCCTCTCAACCGTCGGCCGGGACAATGGCCGGCCGGTTGGCCCGGCCCCGACCTCCGGTCTCAATATCGGCGGCCAGCGTGGACGCTCGACGCTTGTCCAGGTCGATGGTGCCGATTTTACCGACAATTCGATCAATGCCGCAAGATCCACCGTTTCGATGGAAGCCGTGCAGGAATTCCAGGTGACGACAAACTCGTACATGCCGGAATTTGGCCGCGCGACGGGCGGTATCGTCAATGTGGTCACAAAACGCGGAACAAGCGATTTTCACGGGAACGTCTTCGGATTTATCCGTCACAAGAGTATTCAGTCCAGAAATGCTTTTGCTCCGACGATCGACAACACTCCGGGCAAAAAACCGGGCTACACGCGTACACAGTACGGAGCAACGCT
>JAYVDQ010000063.1:0-7305 GCA_043749325.1 Chloracidobacterium sp.
TGGGCTGTAGATTCGGGAAAGACAACTGCCTCGGGCGGAAATTTCTCTTTTACCGCATCAGCACCATACGGCTCGACCTTTTCCGCGTCGATGACGACATTGTCCGACCCGACTATTCTGCGCAGTTTTTCCAACACCTCGGGCTTTGATGCGTTTGTGGTTTGGCGGCCTTGTGATTTGAAATGTATGGATTCGAACATGTTTTATTCAGGTCTAATCCTAACAAAAATACCAAAATCGCGACATATCTGCTAAACTCTCAAAAAATCCGCGAATCTACCGAAAGTATATATTTCCGTCTGGAAACTGATCGACTAACTAATTATGAAACTGCCAAAGATATCGTTGACCTGGAAGATAATGATCGGTCTCGTGTTGGGAATTTTTGTTGGCTGGCTGGTTCACACGCTCGATGTAAAGTCCGGCGACCATCACGTTTTTGGTTTCGAGACCCAGACCCTGTTGGGTTTTGCACGTTCGCTCTCCACTCTGTTTCTTAACCTGATCAAATCGATCATTGCACCGTTGATATTCGCGACTCTTGTCGTCGGCATCGCGGGAACCGGTGATATCAAGCAGGTCGGTAGGATCGGCATCAAGGCACTCGTGTATTTTGAGATCGTGACTACGATCGCGCTTTTCATCGGTCTTGCCGCCGTAAACATCACACGCCCGGGTGATGGTGTATCGCTGGCGGGTATCACCAGGGGAGATGATAAAGCGGTACTTGCCCAAAAAGCACAAGCGCTCTCGAAAGAGGCGAATGAGGCATCGAAAAAAGCCGACGAGTTTAGGGCTCAGGCGGCAACAGATCCAGCCTCCCTCGCGCTGGCAAATGAACAGTCGGCAATAGCTGCTCAAAAAGCGGCGGATGCGGCCAACGCGGCGGCAAAAGGCTTAACCGCACCAGATCCACCGGCTCCGGCCCAGACCTTTAGCGACATAATCGCCCATCTATCGCCGACATCGATAATAAAGGCGATGGCCGAGGGCGATGTGCTTCAGATCGTTGTGTTTACCGTCCTGTTCGCACTTGCCGTGACCGCGATAGGGGAAAAAGCAAAACCCGTGGTCGAATGGTGTCAGTCGCTGGCCGACATTATGTTCAAGTTCACCGAATTCGTGATGAAATTTGCACCGGTTGGTGTTGGAGCCGCCATGGCCTACACCATTGCCCATAACGAACAAGGCCTCGGCGTTTTGAAAAATCTCGGCGCACTCGTTTTGACATTGTATGGAGCCCTGATCGTAATGATCACGCTCGTTTTCTTGCCGATCGGTCTCATATTTAGAGTGCCTCTGCGCGATTTTTTTAACGCCGTAAAGACACCCGCGTCAATCGCGTTTGCGACTACGTCGAGCGAATCTGCCCTGCCAACGGCGATGGAAAACATGGCCCGCCTTGGGGTGCCGCGACGTATTGTCGGGTTTGTGCTGCCGACGGGCTACAGTTTTAATCTGGACGGCACGACGCTGTACCTTGCGCTTGCGTCGGTATTCGTTGCCCAGGCAGCCGGTATTCAGATGTCGTGGGGCGATCAGATATTGATGGTCGCAGTTCTGATGCTGACGTCGAAGGGCGTTGCAGGCGTGCCGCGCGCGTCGCTTGTTATTCTCCTGGGCACGCTTGCTTCGTTCAAGCTTCCCGTCGAAGGAGTTATCCTCATCCTCGGTGTCGATGAGTTGATGGACATGGCCCGCACCGCGACAAATGTTGTCGGTAACTGTCTGGCGACGGTAGTGATCGCCAAGTGGGAAAAGGCGTTCCGCAACGACGAATGGCGTAAAGAGGAGGCCGAGCTTGAGTCCGTTACCGGTCTTGGGCCTATAGTCGCAACGTAGAATATGTTCCCGATCGGCGACGACAATTCCGATAGACGTATCCAGCCGCTGGTCAATTACGGGATCATCGGCATCAATATCCTCGTGTTTTTATTGCTCCAGCAGCTTGGCAATAACGATACGTTTACCTACGCTTTCTCACTTGTTCCCAAGGAAATAACGACCGGTGTCGATCTGACGGGAATTCAGGTCATCCGCGATTCGCTTGGCCACACGGCCGAAATTCAGCATTATGCGACGCCGCTGCCGGTGTATTTCAATTTCCTTAGCTCAATGTTCATGCACGGCGGGATAGCACATATTTTCGGCAATATGCTCTTCCTGTTTATTTTTGGCGACAATCTCGAAAATCTACTGGGGCATTTGCGTTACGCCGTCTTTTATTTGCTTTGCGGTTTTGCTGCGGCCGCGGCCCAGGTGGCGATGGACCCGTCGTCGATCATTCCTATGCTAGGAGCGTCCGGGGCGATCTCAGGAGTGCTGGGCGGTTATCTTTTGGTTTTCCCAAAACGGCAGGTGCGGGCGATCATTTTCAATTTCGTTACAACCGTGCCGGCTTTTGTCGCGATAGGAATCTGGATCGTTTATCAGATCGTGCTTGGTTATCTGTCGCCATCGGGTGGCGGGGGCGTTGCGTACTCTGCGCATATCGGCGGATTTATCGCGGGTCTCGCTCTGGTCAAAATATTTGCGATCGGACGAAACGTAACAACACTTTCGCCGTAAAGCCGACTACGATCTAAAAAAGCCGGAGATCAGCAATAAGTGCTGATCTCCGGCTGTTCGTCCTGACCCCTTGATCATTGACGCTGGAACTCAGGCGTTCCAAGCACCAAACTTACTACCTTGAAAACCTCCGGGTTTCCGCTCGGATTCAAAAGCCTAGCCTGACGGTTCTGTCCGCCCTGTTGGCCGGGCTCCCGCATATTAGGCACGTCCATTTGCGGATCCCCAAGCTCGCTTCCGGCCTTGACCTCGGGCAATGGCTGATCGATTTGTTTGATCAGCATCGCCTTGGTATTCGCCGAGATCTCGCCATCCAGAATTTCCGCTACGGCGCGGTCGAGCATCTTTGCCTTATCCTTTTGATCGTAAGCCTTTAGATCGACGCGTGTCCCCGGTATCCGGTTGCTCGCGATAGCGACCGCGAAGTTAAGGCGTTCTAGCAGTGCTCCGGTATTGACCCAATCGGCGGCGAGATCCGGATAACCGGTCGGAGCCTGGTAGCCATACGGCACCTCGCCAAGCTTATTAAGCATTGCGACCATCGCCGGACTTGCATTCGTGTCGGCTCCAAGCGTGCGAACCGAACTTATGGCAAGCTCGATCGGAGACTTGATCTTGACACGGTAATTTTCGGGAGCGAAAAATTCCTTATCCGTGAATATAGCCCGAAGCGTCGTTTTGATGTCGCCGTTAGACTTGTGAAATGCCTCGGCAACGCGTGAGACCAGTCCCTCGCTCGGGGTGTCGCTGACAAACTTGGTCGCCAGTTTACGGGCGATAAACTTCGCCGTGTTTGGGCTGTTGACAAGCATATCGAGCACTTTTAGCCCGTCTTTCTCGCCACCCTCGTTGATAGTCTGGCCCATCACGTTCTTGGGGCCATTATCATGCCATCGAGGGTTGAACAGAAACTCACCGCTTTCGATATCATCAGGAACGCCGGCCTGCCGCTGCATTCTATTTTCCCGGCGATCTTCCTTGCCCTGAATTGTGCTCGCGGCAACCTTTCGATAGCCACGCGGGTCGGCGATAGTCCACCCGGTAAAACATTTCGCTACCTCGATAATGTCCTTTTGCGTGTAACCATTATCAACACCCAACGTGTGCAGCTCCATCAGCTCGCGAGCATAATTTTCATTAATGCCGCGTTTCTGCTGCTGTTTTGGTGCTGCCTGCGGGTTGGCCCGCATTTCCTTGAGCCGCTGATCCAGCTGCGCGTCGTTGACGCCGTACTGCTGCTTTAGACGCTGACGCGCCTGTGGCGGCAGTTGCCCGCCGCTATTAATAAGCTGCTGTAGACGCTGTGCGTTTTGCGCGTTTCCGGGCGTTTGAGCGTTTGGTGAAACCGATTCGAAATTGTCGAGATAAAAAAGCATCGCCGGGTGTTTCGCCGTGCCGACGAGCAGATCTTTGAAATTGCCAAGCGCGTTCGGACGCAGCACATCGCGTTCGTAGCTTGGGATGTACCAGCGAACGGCGGCCTTTCCGGCAAACACGTTAAAGTGGTTTTGCCAAAAATCGACCATCACTTCCTGTAATTGACGCTCGGAATACACATCTCTTAGAACGCGGTTTGCGACGATCTGGGGAACGATCTGTCCGGCCGGCTTCAAGTCATATTTAGTGTAGATCTCTTGGATCTTGTCACGGCGCTCCTTTTTTTCCGCCTCGGACATGTCGGCGGGATCCGGCGGAGCCTGTCCCGATCCTACAGCAGGGGTTTGCGCGTTTTTCTTATTTTGCGCGTTTGCCTGGGCCGCCTTGCCGCCTTCCAGTTGCCTAAGCAATGCTCCCGGATTTGGGTATTTTGCGAAAAGCTCGGCGGTTGACATGTTAAAAATATCGAGATTCTTAACCTTAGCCTCGGCGACCGGGTCTGGTATCGATGAAGGGTTGAGCTGCTGATCGATATACTTTTGAAGGCCAATCGCCTTTACTTTAGCGACATCGCCCGGCCGCGCGCCGAAACCAAGCCGGTTTAGGACATGGAGTATTTTCTGCTCCTCGGTCAACGGTTTTGGGCCGGCTGCCGGATCCGCCTGGAGTATCAAAGCGGGCGACAGCATCGTATAGATCGCTGCTACCGCTGCCAATTTATGTATAACAGAAATGCTTTTTTTCATTTTTTCGTACCTCGAATCTAGCTTTTGTAAAAACGTTTCTGCGAGATTAGACGCCGCTGCAACTAAAAAGGGCGAAGAATTATCTGATCGCGAAAGCGGCCGCGCCCGTGATATTTAGACAACAATCCACCACCCATCTACATCTAACGTCTCGAAATTACGCGTAATTTAAGCTAGAATGGCAGAGGCGAAACGGACATTAGAGGGCAATATGATAATAAGAAAGATAACGCTTTTTTGCGCAGTCGGCATAGTTGCAATATTAACGCTCTCGGCATTTGGCCAGGATTCTATGTTTAGTGATCCAAACGTCGATTACTCATTCGCTCTTCCCGACGCCAAATGGAAAATGACCGCTAAACCATCGGCAACCAGTCCCAATGTCGAGTATGTCTACGGCGACCGGACCGACGGCCATCTTGAGGTGCGTAAGCTCACGGTTGCCAAAGACGCGATCCTGAGCGACCTCATCCAGGACGAAGAGCAGAAACTGCAATTTAAGCCGGGATTCGTCGCCGGAAAAGAAGAGAATTTTGTCGGCCATCTGCGCGGCAGCGTCTTTAACTTTGAATACGTCGCCGCGGGACGCAGCATGTCGGGCAGGTTTTACTTCTTACGGGCAAACCCTACGACCGTCTATCTCCTTAGATTTGCAGGGCAAAAGGATTCGCTTCGCCTGGTTCGAAATCAGACCGATTCGATCGCGCGAACCTTTGCGGTGAAATAATAGATCATTCTGAGACTGCGAATTTAGCTCCATGGGGGAATATGTAGGCGGATGTGGATCCATGGCTGACTATGGACGAAGCATCCGCCCTGTTTATTTTCATAAGTCTCATTTTTTCGGTCTGCGCAATATCCAAATCGGTAATGATCTTTACATCAAACCTCTCAGCCTTGCGCAGCAGGCTCCAGGCCGTTTGTCCGTTGACCTGATATTTCTTGCAGAGGTTCGCCGCCAATTCATTGCTGTCGCCTGCCTCGAACCAATTCAAAAAATCATCGCGGCCGAGCCCGTCCGCGCATTCGGCGAGCAGGACGATCGTGCCGCCGTCGTTACATGCACGAGCGGCGGCATTGAGTGTCTTGTGAGCCTGGATCATATTGATGTCATGGGGAAACCCGCCGCAGCTCGCGATTACAAGGTCCCGTTTTTCGGCAATCTTAATAGCGTGGTCAGCAGCAAAAGCCTCGCAAGCCGCACGATGTGACGTGACCCAATTGCCGCAAAACAGATCGACCACCCCACCCGCCTCGTTAACCACGGTGGTGATGGCGAATGCCGGATCGACCTTTGCAACCGCATCCACAAAAGCCTCGTTGACCGCATTTCCGTCCAAACACCCTGTATCGACGCCGTCGCGACGCGATAATTTTTCACAATCGAAGGCGAGCTTATGCGTTTCCGAAATGGTCCTTGCAGACGCGAGGCCCGGGCATATCAGCTTTCGGCCGCCGGTAAATCCAGCGAAATAGTGAAACGTGACGCCGCCAATGAGGATGACATGGTCGTGTTCGAGCAAAGCCCGATTAAGCTCGATTGGTATCCCGCCCGATGTTTCGCCCATACGCACGATCTGCATCAGATCGCGAGGGTCGTGATGAAGCGTTTTGATACGCTGCGCGATAAACGGCGTGAGGATCACCGATTTTTCGTCCTCGGTCACCTTTCGGTGGATGCCGGTGGCGAAAATAATGTTGATCTCAAATGGCGTCGTCCCATTGGCTATGAGGCGGCGGACGAGCAAGTTTACGATCTGGCCGGCTGCCGTTTGACGGGTGGCATCCGGCACAACGATCAGAACGGACTCGCCGGGGTTTATCGTTTCTTCGAGTGGACGAGCATTTATGGGCGAGTCGAGCTTTTCCGCGATCTCGACGTCGGACAACGGCCGTTTATCGAAATCCGAACCCAAAACATCGAAACAGCCCTCGTCATATTCAAACGGGATCGTAACGCGGCCATATTTTAGGTCAATGTGTGCCATTCTTTTTCGCCGTTCCCGGGAGTTTCGATGGTTCGAAACATCTCGTGCCGGTCTCGCAAATGTAAACCGCCTCGGCCTCGCGATCCATCGTCTCTATTTGAATGGTGAGGTGGTCGAGGCCAAAGCGGTCGTGCAGCTTTTCACGCACCTTAACGAGCAGCTCCGAATGAACGACCGATTCATGGTGGCTGATGTGAGCCGAGAGAGCCTCGATCCCTGACGAAATAGTCCACACATGCAGATCGTGAACACCGCCGACGCCCGTGGTTTCGAGAATGGCTTGCTCGACCGCCCCCAGGCTGATATGAGCGGGAGTGCCCTCTAAAAGCACGTTGACCGATTCGATTATAAGGCTCCACGCTCCAAAAATAATGATCAGGCTGATCAAGACACTGCAAAGCGGATCAGCCCACAGCCACCCCATAAAGACGATCAGCACACCCGCGACTATCGCCGTTACCGAACCAAACAGGTCGCCCATGACGTGGAGCCACGCGCCGCGCATATTGAGATCGTGTTTATGATCAACGTGAAGCAGCTTTGCCGCGACAATATTAACGAGCAGCCCGCCGGCGGCAATAATCGTCAACCGCAATCCATTGACATCCGGGGGAGCCTGCCAGCGT
>JAYVDQ010000064.1:0-4754 GCA_043749325.1 Chloracidobacterium sp.
CCTTTTGTAGCGACAATTCACGCGTATCCAGAATACGAGTATTTTAGGCTCACTTCCGAGCCGCTGATCCGGATCGGGCTTTCGACAAATTCCGTCTCGGTGTCGATCACGAGCGGAGATTTGTCTCTGGTCGCGGTTAGTCCGGACGAGCCGAGCAAGATGTTGGCGACGACGCATGTGACGGTTTCGGCCCGTGCATACAGGCCGCCGGAGATCGAGAATTACCGCATCGAGTTTCAGAATTTGCCATCGCAAGTAGACGCGAACAGCCTCGCCAAAGACATTCGAGACGCGACAGGCGAAACCGCTCTTGTAAGTCTCGATCCTGCCGCAAATACCTGGAAGGTGTGGGTCGGAACGATCAAGGAAACGAGCATCGACGCAGATGAATTGAAAGCGAAGCTGACCCAAAAGGGTTTTGAGGACGCGGTGACCGTCAGCGAGAAAAAGCCGGTCCTCTCTCCGGATGCGGTTGCATTGTCGCAGCAGCTAAAGACCGAGGGAAAGAGCGATGTGAGGAGCCTCGTTAAAACAACGGGTTCGACTGCGGCGACTGCGACCGGAGTCGTCGATCCAAATCTTCGCGAAGTGATTGTCAATGGCACGACCCCGGCGGCTTCCTATTCTTCATTGAAATCGGTGGCTTTTGGCTCATTAAATGAGCGAGTTAATCCGGTTCGACTTAACGGAAAGGCTTATCGTGGCAAGATCGAGGTTTTTGTAAACGGGCGCGGCAGCCTGACAGTCGTTAATGTTGTCCCGCTCGAGGATTACCTGCTCGGCGTTGTGCCTTCCGAATTGGGTTTGCCGCAGCTCGAAGCTCAAAGGGCCCAGGCGGTCGCTGCAAGGACTTATGCGATCGCGAATGTCGGGGGTTACGGCAAGCAGGGTTTTGACATGGTGCCGACCGTTTGGTCGCAGGTTTACAAGGGCGTTTCGATCGAGACAAAAATGGGAACGCAGGCCGTGACCTCGACCCGCGGCATCATCGCGACCTACAAGGGCAAGCCGATAAATGCACTGTACACATCGACTTGCGGTGGGCGGACGGAAAACAGCGAGAATGTCTTCGAGTTTGCCGAGCCATATCTTCGTGGTGTCGAATGCTCGCTTGAGGGCCATCGTCATTTCGAGCCTTTCCTAATCAAAACGATCCGTCAGCCGGCCAAGCTGCATGACGAAGGAAATCTCGAACTCGCCCGCCTGATGTCGCTGCTCGCGATGAACGGGTTTTATCTCTCGACGGCGCAAATGACGGACGACTGGTTTGAGGACGTACCGAATGAAAGCGAGATGTCCAACTGGCTCAATCAATTGGCCGGCAGGTTTGGAAAGGTATTTCCAAATGTTGATAAAAATACTGCCAAGCCGACAGAACTGTCGCGCATAATTTCCGGTTTTATATATGCTCCGGGATATGCGGATACAATGCTCAGTGATTCGGATGTGAATTACCAGCTTTCGTTCGACGACGGAGCGGAGATACCCAAAGAGCGGCGAGCGGACATCGCTTTGCTGCTGCGCGACGGCTATTTTTCGATCCATTCCGATGGGACGCTGAAGCCAAACCGGCCGTTCACACGAGCTAAAATGCTAAGGCTGATCCGGCAGATCTATGACAAGAAAAAGTGGATGCCAGGCCTCGAGAGCGGGACGGCTAAGGCGTCGGTCGATGGTAAGTTGGTCCTGAAGTCGGGCAAGACGGAAAAGCAATTGACGGTGCGGCCCGATGTTTTCCTGTTCCGGCAATTCGGCGGCAATATGTATCCCGTGCGCGAGGCGGCGCTGGTCGGCGGTGAGACAGTGAATTATCAACTCGATGCCACCGGAGCCGTCAAATATCTTGAGATCAAGCCCACGGACACTCCGACAACCGCCGAGAATGCTTCGCCCTGGCTCTACTGGACAAAATCTCTTTCAGCCGGCGAGGTCCAATCGCGGCTCTCGCGATACGTGCGCGGGATCGGCACCCTCTATGATCTTAACGTCAAACAACGCGGCTATTCACGCCGCGCCGTCGAGCTTGAGATCATCGGCTCCAACGGTACGAAAACCCTAAAAGGCGGCAAGATCCGCTCCGCCTTGCGGCTCAATGAGCAGCTTTTTGTTATGAATAAACGATATTCAGGCTCAACCGTCACGGGCTATACATTCACCGGACGGGGCTGGGGCCACGGCGTCGGAATGTGCCAATATGGTGCCTATGGCCTCGCCAAAATGGGCGTAAAATACGACGAGATCATCAAACACTATTACACCGGTGTTGATCTGACGAAAGCATATTAGAAACTATGGGTAGAAGAAAATTTGTAGGCGTACCGTCATATGACAAACTCATGATTCCGGTCCTAAAGGCTCTCATGAGTCTCGGCGGATCAGGTTCCATCGAAGAAATAAATGAGAAGGTTTATGGTATTGAAGGATTTTCATCGGATCTTTTGCAAATTCCCCACGGTGAAAAAAGCTCTTATAGCGAAATCGATTACAGACTACATTGGTCAAGGACATACCTTAAAAAGTTCGGGCTAATTGATAATTCCTCCCGCGGTGTGTGGACACTGGTAAATTCAAATATCGACATCAACGAAGTAAACACTGATGAAATAGTTAGATTTGTTCGGAATCGGCTAAATGAAGGAAAACAAAAACGACCGCGAACCCGAGAATCCGAGGTCGAAGACATTGTTGAAGAAACTGAAGACCTTCTTACTTGGAAAGAACAATTAATAGAAACCATCCTTTCAATTACTCCGGCGGCGTTTGAGAGGCTTGTCCAGCGACTATTAAGGGAAAGTGGATTTGTAGAGGTCGAAGTTACGGGACGAAGTGGCGATGGTGGCATTGATGGCAAGGGAATTGCGAGAATGAGTGGCTTACTTAGCTTTCACGTGATTTTTCAATGTAAGCGATATAAAGGCTCAATAACGCCTAGTCAGATTCGCGATTTCAGAGGAGCTATGCAAGGCAGAGCGGATAAAGGCATTTTTATTACAACGGGAAATTTTACGAGAGAGGCAAGGAAAGAAGCTACCCGCGACGGTGCTCCCCCGATTGATTTAATTGATGGGGAGCTACTTTGTGAAAAGCTCAAAGAGTTTTCGTTAGGCGTTTCCACAAGGCTTGTGGAAGATGTTGAGGTCGACGAAACCTTTTTCAATAAATTCTGATTGTATTGTTTCCAAAATCAACAAACCGAGACCGACCTTTAGATTAAAGCTTTTGAGCTCCGTCGAGTTTTGCGAGGCCGCGATCAAATGTACCAAGCGGAAGATGGCCTGCCTTTCGGGCGCTTTCCAGGATAAGGCAATCTGAGAAACGCAATGAGGGGTGTTTTCTGTAATGAGCAAGCGCGACTGCAACTGCTTCGGCATCTTCAAGAAAAATCTGACTGTTTGAAAGCAGCATTTCAATGGCATCCGCAATATCGGAATGTCCTCGGCGGTATACGGAGCCAAGAACCCAAATGGCCTCTGCCAAAACGATTTTTGAAACCCAGGCTCCGAGCGCGACAAAGGCCTTTGCATCCGATACTTGCTTTTCATCGTCCTGCACGATCAATCGCACAAGTACATTAGTGTCAATCGCGCGCATGATGCTCAAGCATATAATCTTCTATACCTTTTTTTAGCTCTTTTAGGGATTTGCGAGAGGGCTTTCCCGTGGGAAAGAGCCGTTTGTGAATGTCGTCAAAGGTGTATTGCCCTGCTCTACGCACAACTACATTTTCACCTTCTTCATCCCACTCCAACACCGCTCCGGGGCCGATGCCGAGTCTGCGTCGAACTTCTGCCGGAACCGAAATCTGACCCTGTGCCGTTACTTTTGATTGAGCAAGTACCATCAAAAAGAGAATAATACATTACCGAGGTAATGACAAGGTTTTTGGCGTCAATTTTTTCTGAGACTTTCACCAACTATCGGATTCCCACCAAACCCTGAACCGATTGGATCAGCTTTTCCGAATCGTAACCCACACCATCCTTGAAAACAATTTCGACTTGTTCCATGTCATTGATATTGGCAGCGGGATTTCCTTTTACAACCATTAGATCAGCCTGTTTTCCGGCGGCGATGGAGCCGATGCGGCCGTCTTCGCCAAGAAACTTTGCCCCGTTAAAGCTGGCGATCCTGATCGCCTCGACGGGTGTGAATCCGGCCTCAACCAGCAGCTCGACCTCGCGTTGGTCGCCAAAACCGGCGACGATGCCTCCGTTTCCCGTCGGATCGAGTCCGGCGATGAGCAGGCCGCCGGCCTTGGCGAAAGCACGCTCGAAATCCATAGATTTGCGGACGAGCGTCGCGGTGTTCGACGTCGCCGATACGCGGGCACGAGACGTCAAATAACGAACTCGCGCGTCATTTGACATAGTGTTAAGCATTTTTGGATTTAACAGTGCTCTTGCCGACCCGATGCCGGTCTGCGTGAGCGGGGCATTGGCCTCAAAGACCGGAAGTGTCGAGGTTATAGCAACATTTTTCGCGACTAACGTCTTTATTGTTTCCTGAACTTCGGGTCCATTTATGTCGAGCTTGGCCATAGCCGAGTTGACGGCTCCGCCTGCCGGGCACTGGTCGGGTTTTTTGTCCGGGACGAATTCAGAATCGGGAAATAGGCCATGCTCGAGGTTGTCGATGCCGATCTGGGCGGCCTCTTTATAGCCGATAGAGCAGAGGTGGCCCGTAACTTTCAACCCTCTCTTGTGAGCTTCCTCCACGGCTGCGCGAAGCTCGTCGCGCGTGATGTTCATATACGC
>JAYVDQ010000065.1:0-3556 GCA_043749325.1 Chloracidobacterium sp.
GCTGGCATACGCGGCAGCCTGCTCCTGTTTGCGCAAGGGCGCCTCTCGCCCGGCGACCTTGTGCACGCCGGCCGCCGGCTTGACGAACTCGGTGCCGAAGCTCAGATAAGCGGCCTCGACGAAGCCAGACGCCTGGCCGCCGATTGCTCAGAGTCGCTGGAGTTTCTGGCCTCGTCCGACGGGTCAAATCGGGGGATATGCGTAAACCGCGCGCTCGATCTGCTCTCGCGGCTCGAGGCCGAACTTTTAAAAATGCCGCTCGGCTCCAAGGATTTTCTTTCCGATGTCGACGATCTGGTCGAATCGTCATTTGAAAATTTTAAGAGCAGATCTCACCCCCTTGAACAGGTCCAAACCCCAGATCGTCCGGAAGAAGATTTTGAGGTTGACGACGAAACGCTCGAGATCTTTCGCTCCGAAGCCGAAGGTCTGCTCGCCAACATCGAAAACAACTTAAAGATTCTTGGCCGCTCGCCGGACGATACCAACGCGCTCTGGGAGATCCGCCGAAATGCTCATACATTTAAAGGGGCGGCAGGGATAATCGGCTTTCGCGAAGCCTCGCAACTTGCCCATCTTACGGAAGACCTGCTCGACAAAATGGTCGAATCCCGCTGCGGGGCGGATGGACGCGTCATTGAATTGTTGACCATCGCGACGACGCGTCTCGTTGACATGACAGCCGGGAAACATATAAACGAAGACCCTCAGATTGCGGTCCGCCTATCCGCCGATTTTGACGACCTCATCGCGTCGGTTCCGGCAAATTCCGCCGGGTCCACAGCGTGGCTACCCACCTCTAACGGAAATAATTCCGGCAACGACGTCGAGGCCATCGTTTCAGCACGGACGCCGATCGTCCGCGTGTCACTCGACCGCCTCGACGATCTTTTGAAAGTTTTGCGGAGCTTGCAGGTCAATCGATCTGCCATTGCCGAGCGTTTTGCCGAACTAAAGAGCGGCACACCCGTCTCATCGGACCCCGATCCGCTGCATTACCTCGACGACCTGATCAAAACACAACATCGGCTTTCCGACGAAATGCTTCAAATGCTGCTACAGATCAGGATGGTGAGGTTCGGCACGCTCGAGATGCGACTAAATCGCGCCGTCCATGTTACGTGTCAGGAAGAGGACAAAAAAGCCTTTGTCATTATAGAAAATCCTGATCTTGAGATCGATACTCAGGTGATCGATACCCTGATCGAGCCGCTACTCCATCTCCTGAAAAACGCAGTCGTTCACGGGGTCGAGCCGCCCGAGACCCGCCGTCTGCTCGGCAAACCGGAGAAGGGACGCATTTGTATCGCCATCCAAGCGGATGAGACCTATGTTTATTTGGCTGTAGAAGATGATGGACGCGGAATTTTGGGCTCGAAACTGATCGAAAAAGCTATCGCAAATGGCATCATCGATGGGCAAAAAGCGGCATCGATGAACCAACAGTCGATAAACAACCTGATATTTGCCCGCGGATTAACGACGGCCGATTCGCTAAATCTTAACGCCGGCCGCGGCGTCGGGATGAGCATTGTCAAGGAAAGCGTCGAAAGCCACGGGGGAAGTATAGCGGTCGAATCCGAGCAGCAGAAAGGCACGACATTTAAAATTCGTATGCCGCTTACGTTGCCAAAACCGGAAGCCGCATACACGGAATCAGAGGTCATCGACGACCCGGTCTCCGACATGCCGCCGCTGGTCCTGATCGTGGATGACAGCCCGAGCATCCGCCGGATGACCGCCAAGATCGTCGAAGAGGCCGGCTTTCGCTCGATCACCGCCGAGCACGGTGCCGAAGCTCTCGAACTGCTGCTCTCAGGAGCATGGGAACCCGACCTGATCCTCAGCGACGTCGAAATGCCCGTCATGGACGGTTGGGAATTTCTCGAATACGTAAAAACAGACGACAATTTCGGCCACATTCCCGTCGTCATGGTCACGTCTCTCAGCTCGGACGAATGCCGGGAAAAAGCGACAGGTTTGGGAGCATCGGACTATTTGACCAAGCCCTTGAGGCTGGCGGAACTCGACGGGGTTCTTGAAACTCTGGGAAAGCTAGTCGAAGTTTAGGACTTGGGTGGACGGCTCGGCCTGATCTCGACTTTGCTCGGGAGCGCACGCGGATTCATCGAAAGCAGATCCATCACAACCTGTGCAATATCCTCCGGCTGTAGCTGCCATGCCTTTGCGTCGGTAGGTGTGTCGCCGCCGAAATGCGTATTGACGCTGCCGGGACAGATATAGCTGACCTTGATGCCGTCGTGCCGGACCTCCTGCATCAACGCCTCGGAAAATCCATTCAGTCCAAATTTCGATGCGTTGTATGCCGCCATTTTCGGATGGGCGTTCTGCCCGGCCAGCGACGAGATATTAATGATATAACCGCCGCCGCGTTTTCTGATCAGCGGTATCGCGTGATGGCAAGCATAGAAAACGCCAAAAAGATTGGTCTCGAGCGTCTGCCGAAATTCATCTGGGCTGGTCTCTTCCACCGTTTTTCCGAAAACGCCCATCCCCGCGTTATTTACAAGTATATCGACGCCGCCGAATGTACGTTCGCATTCCCCGAGCATTTTCCGCACTTTATCTTCGTCGCGAACATCGCAAACGTCCCCCGCCGCACGGCCAAAGACCGAAAGTTTTCGGACTGCGGACGATACATCCGTTTCGCTTCGCCCGCAAATAAAAACAGCCGCGCCCGTCTTTGCCAAACCCTCGGCAATGGCGAACCCAATGCCTTTCGTCCCGCCGGTAATAACGGCTATTTTGTCGGTCAGATTCATATTAAAACTCCCCTCCTTACGAAGGAGGGGTGGCGGCGTTTCGCCGACGGGGAGGTTCTCTACTTCGTCACAACTTCTCTTTCAAAATGTCGTTTACCACCTTCGGATTGGCCTTCCCCTGCGAAGCCTTCATCACCTGCCCCACAAAAAAGCCGAACAGCTTGTCGTTGCCGCCACGAAAAGCATCGACGTTTGCCTGATTTGCGGCGATGACCTCGTCAACGATCTTCTCGATCGCGCCGCTGTCCGAGACCTGCTCAAAGCCCTTATCGCTGATTACCTCAGGCGCCGTTTTACCAGTAGCGAACATCTCGGCCAACACCTCTTTCCCCTGATTATTGGTGATCTTTCCGGCGTCAACCGTCTTGATCAATTCGGCCAGATCCTCGGCCGTGACAACGCTTTCGCCGACGGTTTTGCCCGAATTGTTGAGTTCGCGCGTAAGTTCGCCAAGCACCCAATTCGCCGAAAGCTTCGGATTTGTCGTAAATCGCGTCGTCGTCTCAAAATATTCCGCCAGATCGCGGTCGGCGACAAGCTGCGAAGCGTCCGCGTAGCCGAGGCCATAAACCGCCATAAAACGGTCCCGCATCACATCCGGCAGCTCGGGCATCTCATGCTTGACGCGCTCGATAAACTCGGCCGTAACGGCCAACGGCTGGAGGTCGGGCTCCGGGAAATACCGGTAATCGTGAGCATCCTCCTTGGAACGCATAAACCGAGTCCGGTTATTTTTCTCGTCCCACAGACGCGATTCCTGATTGACCGCTTCG
>JAYVDQ010000066.1:0-2080 GCA_043749325.1 Chloracidobacterium sp.
GGTGACCGAGGAGGCCACCGCCGGGCAGCGCGCTCTGCTTGGTCCTGCGGATGTGAAAATCACACCCGAAATGGAAAGCTTCGGCGGCCTCGACTATGAACGCATGGATGAGGCGGTGAAAATCGGCGTGGAGGCGGCCCGGCAGTCGGCCGACAAACTCAGGCGCTATAGCGTGAGCGAGAAAGAATACGCCGCCTGGGAAAAGAAACGAAACCGTTTTGTCGCTCCCAAGATTAAGATTTCAGACATTAAAATTAGAGATTTTGACAAAATGAATGATTTCGCCATGGCGAGAATTCACGTGAAAAAGGGCGAGATTTTGAATTTTAAGTCGCTGGAGCAAGACCTTGAGACCCTGATCGACACCGGTCTTTACGAAGACGTCGACTACGCGATTGAGCCCGGCGCGAATGGCGAATACACGCTGGTCATTGATCCTGTCGAAAAAAGCTGGGGCCCGAATTATTTAAATATCGGCATCAAGCTGGTTTCCGATTTTGAAGGACGCAGCGACTTTGAGGCGGGCATCGATTACACCCAGACCAAGCTCAGCAATTCGGGCCTTGAGCTCAGGCATATGATCTTTTTAGGAAGGGTGAATTTGTACGACGCCGAATTGTATCAGCCCATTTTTAATTCGCCTTTTTTCGCGGCTCCCGGATTTGAAGTCGGCAGCCGCGTGCAGAATGTCGATCGCGGCGACGGCACAGCGGTCGCCAGCAGCACCAGCTGGGTGGCGGGGAGGGCTGATCTTGGCGTCAAATTAGGCAACGACGCGGAACTCAGGGCCGGCTGGCGAGGCGGCAAGATGTGGGCGGGAATATTGGGCGGAAGAAACGCCGAAATAGCGTTGGGGGGACCGCGGCTTCAATTGAATTACGACAGCCTGGATGAACCGCATTTTCCCAGCCGGGGAATTTACCTGCGTTCGATTTACGACGAAGGACGCTCGGCGCTTGAAGGCGAGCCGGTCTACCGCGTCCTGCATGCCACCACCGACGAAGCCTTCAGCCTGGGCAGGCACACGGTGGTGATGGGCCTGGACGGCACCAGCTCGATGGAAAGTAGGCTGCCCTTTTTTGAAAGCGCCTCCTTGGGCGGATTTTTGCGTCTCAGCGGCTATCACGACGGCCAGCTTCGCGGAAACGAGGCGCTTTTAGGCCGCTTGGTGTATTATTATCAGATCCGCGAGCCCTTGGCCTTTTTCGGCGACCGCATCTGCCCCGGATTTTCGCTGGAAACAGGCGATGTTTGGTCTGCCAGCTCGCAGGCCCGTCTCAGCGGCCTCAAATCGAGCGCGGCGGTTTTTGTGGGCCTCAATACGGCGCTGGGACCGATGTATCTGGGGCACGGGCGCAACGACATGGGCGGCGGCGTAACTTATTTCTATCTTGGAAATCCATTTTAAGGAGAGTCGATGCGTTATATGATGATCTTATCTTTGGTGTTTACGACAGGCTGCGTGAGCATGAGCAAGTTTAAAGATCTGCAGGCTCAATACGACGCGGCGCTGAAGAAATCGGGCGAGCTAGAAAACGGTCTGGCTCAGGCCAAGACCAGCAATGAAGACCTCAGCAAGACCAAAGGTCAGTTAGAGGGCGACAAGGCCGCTTTGATTGACGCCAAGGCCACGCTTGAAAAGCAGACCGCTGATTTAGCCTCTCAAAAGACGGCCTTGGAAGCCGACATGGCCCGTCTGACTGAAAAGAAAAACTCGCTGGAAAGCGAAAAGGCGGCGCTGCTGGTCGCAAGCAATGAAAAACAAAAGCAGTACGACGGCATTGTGGGGCAGCTGCAGAAAGAAGTGGCCGACGGCAATTTAAAGATCACTCAATATAAAAACATGCTGACCGTGGATGTGGCAGACAAAATTTTGTTTGATTCAGGCAAGGCCGAGATCAAGAGCGACGGCAAGCTGGTGCTGCAGAAAGTGGGCGAGGCTCTGGCCAAGTCAGACAAAACCATCCGCGTGGTGGGGCACACCGACAACGTGAAGCTCAGCGCCGGCGCGAGCTACGCCAGCAACTGGGAGCTCAGCGCCGCCAGGGCCACCACCGTGGTTCGCTTTCTGCAGGATCAG
>JAYVDQ010000067.1:0-10308 GCA_043749325.1 Chloracidobacterium sp.
CTCGTTCCGTTGCGCGAATCAGGTCGGCCTCCGTATGGGGATTACTTGTTCTTATCATTTCCACCTCCTAATAGCGAGTGAAGTCCAGCCGCCTAACGCCCGGCATCACCCGCCGCGACAAACCGCAGAATTGAAGCGAGTCTCGCGGATGAGAGCTATGCTATTCGTGGTCGGGTGCATGCCGTTGTTAGATAGCGGCGTTCGTTGAAACCCCGTCTTTCTCCGACTAGGCACGTTCGCCTTCAATCACACTATAAGGTGACTTAGTTGGAATAACTCTTGTCAATCTAAACCCGGACGCCTCCAGAAGCTTTCCATACTCGTATTTCGTGCGTTCTTTGCCGCCCTCCATCACAAGCATCAGGATGTCGAGAGCCTTAGACGGGTGCGGCTCGCTGCCTTCGGGGATAACCATCTCGACGATTAAGATTTTGCCGTTTTCGTCTATCGCCGAATGGATGTTTCGCAGGATTTTAATGCTGCTCTCGTCGTCCCAGTCGTGGATGATGTGCTTCATCATGTAGGCGTCGGCACCCGTCGGGACTGACTCGAAAAAGTTACCCAAAACAAGTTCGACGCGGTCGCTGACGCCTTCCTCGGCGAGGAGCCCGCCCGCGCCCTCTAGGACGAAGGGCAGCTCGAATAGTACGCCTCGCAGGCGCGGGTTTGCCTTCAACACGCCCGCGAGCAACAGCCCGTGACCGCCCGCAACGTCAACGAGCCGGTTGACGCCGGAGAAGTCGTAAGCCTCTACGAACGCCGGGATGATTGCGCGCGTGAAGTTGGTCATTGCCGCGTTAAAGACTTTGCCGGCTTCAGCGTTTTTCTGGAAGAACTCAAAAGAACCCATGCCCTGCGCCTTTTCGTGAGCGACTCCGCCGGTCTGGACGCTGTAGGGAAGCTCGCCCCAAGCCTGCCAAATCCATTCCTCGCCCATCATCACTGCGAAGTCGCGCATCGAGTTGGGAGCACCATCGCGCAACAGCGCAGAAATCGGCGTCAACTCAAACTTCTTCTCTGCATTCTCCGCAAAGACGCCGATGCTCGCCAGAGTGCGGAGTAAGCGGTACAGCGACGGCGCGTGCGTGCCGGTCTTGGCAGCGAGTTCCTCGGCTGTCTGCGTCTGTTCAGCTAGCAGGTCGGGGATGCCAAGCCTCACGGCGAGGCACACGCCCCTTTGCATCTGCGCCCCAAATAACATCTGCATCAGGACAGCATCCGGCGGCACGGATTGAATTGGATCAGTCATATATCATCCCTCATCTAAAATATTTACAAACGCCAAGTGTACATATCATGTCCGTTCGCTGTGGGCGAGCCATCTAACGCCCCGCATCACCCGCCGCGCACTCAACTAACCAACCATTCAAGCCTTGCGGATGAAAGCCGCACTATTCGCGGTCGGGTGCATGCCGTTGTTAGGCCGCTGCGCATCGGCCAGATTTCACGGCTGATGCGCCCTCGGCCCGTCACGGCAGCACCCGGTCCGCCTTCTGGACGAGCGCTGGCGGCAGGACGAGTCCAATGGCTTGGGCGGCACTTTTGTTGATAGTCAGGTAGTACCGGCCGGGGTGGCTGACCGGCAGGTCGCCCGGCTTCGCGCCCCTGAAGATTTTATCGACGTAACGCGCGGCCATGCGGTACTGCCCCTCCTGGTCCGGCGCCCAGGCCATCAGCCCCCCGGCTTCGACGAAGAAGGCCGACTGGTAGACGGCGGGCAGGCGGTTCTTCGCCGCGAAGTCCACGATGAGCTGGCGGTTGGCGAGTGATACCGCGCCTTGAAAGTTCGCGAGGCCTTCCATGCGGTCGCCGAGGACGGCGGCGAGCGCCGCCTCCAGCTCACTCAGTGAAGTCGCGCGGTAGGGCTTCACCGTCAGGCGGAGCGATTTGGCTGCTCGCTCTGCGTCGGCGAGCTGGGCCTCGTGGCCGCCGCGCCCCGGCGTAGTCGAGAGCAGCGCGACGCGCGAGACTTTGGGCGCGGCAGTCTTCAGGAGCCGGAGCCGCTTGGCCGTCACGCCCGGGGGCAGCTCGTCTATCCCGGTGTAGATTCCGCCGGGGCGCTTGAGACTCTTGGCAAACCCGTTGCTGACCATGCCCGGGCACGTAGCGATGACCATCGGCATGTCGGGGTTGTTCTTGCGCACCTCGATCGCCTGCGGCAGCGCCGCCGCCACGATCAGTTCGAGGTCCATGCGGGCCAACTCGGCTGCGTGCGAGACAAGATCCGGCGAGTTAGGGCGGGAGATGCGCTTTTCGATACGGACATTCTCCCCTTCGATGTACCCGAGCCTGCGCATCTCCTCGTCGAACGCACTGATCAACGTCGGCACCGCTCCGCTGAGAAAGCCAATGCGCCTGGCGCGGGGCGGCCGGGCGCCCTGCGCGAACGCCGTCAACGGGAGTGCGCAGCCGAATAGCCCGAGGCTTCGGACAAACGAACGACGGGTGTAGACGATTGCCATGATTCCTCCTTCACTCCGGCGGCCTAACTAATGATTATGCCGGATCATTCGGCTTTGCACACCATACGGGTGGCTTATCACGATTGATTCTTGATAATACACGGATTTTGTGTGATATCTGGACTGATTCCTGATAATAACCTTATATCTGGTAATAACCTTATATCTGGAACGAAAATAAACTATTTCTCTCGCTTTCGCAACAAGCTTTAAATAGTGTGATACGGTCGGGTCGCAATGCAGCCGGTTCCGGCTCCCTTGGCTTCCTGGATCATCGGTTTTGACGGCGGGTCACGGGTTATCAAGTTACGTTTAAAATCCGGAATCATTCCGGCGAGACAAGGATGCCGTCGAGCCCGGCTACGAATAAAATGAATTATCAGCAATCAATAAATGTTCGCTCAAGCGCAGGAGACGCTGCCTTTTTTGTATTTACACATGATTCCTTGTTCTTAATCTCGAGTGAGAGCATACTATCCGTGAAATCCGATTCGATAGGATAAAAGGTAAATCATGTCCAACTACATTTTTATTGAAACCAGAGACCCGTTTACATCGGCGGACACGCGCTTTGTAGCAGACAACGCTATAGCTTTGAAACAGAACGGGCACAGTGTCACGGTCTTCTTGGTTCAAAACGGCGTTCTTGCCTTGCGAAAAGAAGCAAAAATTTCTGCACTCACAGATATGGCGGAAAAAGGTGTCACGCTGCTTGCCGACGATTTTTCTCTTTGCGAACGAGGTATTCCTTCAGACGAATTGTCGCCCGACGTTCAACCGGCGGGCATAGAAGCTTTAGTTGATTTGCTGGTCGCAGAAAACACAAAAGCCATTTGGCATTAAAAGGAGATAGACCGATGACTCAAAAGAAACTGACTTTGGCATTGATGGATCCGCCTTATGAGTCTGCCAATTCAACAACCGCGTTTCGCATTATTTCCGCCGCGCTCGCGAAAGGAATTCATGTCAATGTGTTTGCCTACGAAGGAGCGGTTTGCTTGCCTTTGAAAGACCAAGCTCCGCACGCCAATCCCGTTAAAGGAACGACCGTCGAAGAAGAAGAACACCCGACTACAAAGGCCTTCGTCGAATCACTTTTGAAAATTGGAGGAGATAATCCTTTATTGACTTGGGTAAATTGCGGTCTGTGCGTTGACGAACGCGGCGCAAGCAACGCGGTCGAAGGCGTAAAGCGTGGCAGTCCCGCGGATTTTTTGAAGATGGCGCAAGAATCGACTAATACGTTGATCATTCCGACAAAGTGAGCGTGCGAAAAAACTTTAAACGGAGAAGAGACTATGAAAATCCTGAATATCATCGAGACAGCATATCGCGCCACATTGGAAGAACAGGACGATACGATTCTGTGGCTTAGCGGTAATTTGAAAAACGCTGGAGCTGATTTGTCCGTGATGCTTCGCGGTAATGCTGTGAACTATCTTGTCAAGCAGGAATGTGATGTTTTAACAATCGGCGACGTTAGCATCAATCATCCCCTAAGACCTACGGAAGACATTCGCAAACTGTTGGAAAAAGATGTCGCAGTTTTTGCAGTTAAGGATGATATTGAAGCGCGCGGAATCAAGATAGAGAACTGCGTCAAGGGAGTTCAATTGATCGAGCGGACCGAGGTTGCCGCTGTGATGGAAGTTCACGATCAGGTTTGGCATTGGTAAAGGGTCGAGCGATCCGTCGGCAGCTCTTGCGCCGACGCCTGATTCCGACAAGCCGGACACGGGCAACCCTGACGAGCGGTTCGCGATCTGATTGATCTCGTCCTTGAGGCCAAAATAGATTGATGTGATTTTATTAATCGGGATAATTTCCGAAAAAAGCGGGCGTAACTCAGTGGTAGAGTGTCAGCTTCCCAAGCTGAAAGTCGCGAGTTCGACCCTCGTCGCCCGCTCCACTTTTCAACTCTGGAGACTACCATGCGAAAACTCTACATCCTCGGCATTCTTTTTCTATTTAGCTTGATTCCGCTAACTGCTTTCGGTCAGGCGAAACTAGTACGCTACCCGCATTACCACGACGGCCGCATTGTCTTTAGCTACCTCGGTGACGTCTGGACGGCGAATGAGAACGGACAGAATGTTCAAAGGCTAACCGTCAACCGAGCCCGCGATGTCTATCCTCGTTTTTCGCCCGACGGAAAGTGGATCGCTTTTTCCAGTGAGCGCAATGGCAACCTCGACGTTTTTATCATTCCTTCTGGAGGCGGAACGGCCAAGCAATTGACCTTCCACTCTGCCGATGACACGGTGCTGGGATGGAAATCTGACTCGAGCGGGGTTCTCTTCAGCGGCAACCGCGGCGAAGATTTTACAGCTCAGCTTTATGTCGTGAGCGTTAACGGAGGCATGCCAACCAAAGTCGGAACCGACATGGGCGTGCAGGCGGCTTATTCTCCGGATGGCCGTCGTATCGCATACAATCCCAAAGGCCAGGTGTACTGGCGCAAGTATTATCGCGGCTCAAATCAGACCGATGTCGTCGTCATGGATGTTGCGTCTAAGCAATTCAAGCAGTTGACGGATTTCGAAGGATTAGATTCGTGGCCGATGTGGGGAAATGACGGTGGTGTCTATTTTGTCAGCGATCGTGAAGGCGGTGGTCTGACCAACATTTGGCGCGTTTCCGATAATGGCGGCAAAGCCGAGCGGATCACGTCTTTCAAGACCGGCGACGTGCGCTGGCCGGCGGTTAGCGGCGACGGACGCGTGATCGTTTTCGAACATGACTTCGGCATTTGGAAACTTGATCTAGCCACAAAAAAGGCGACTCCGATTCAACTGAACATTGCGGCCGAGACCCAGGATAACTTCAGCGAGGTGCGCCCATTCAGCTCTCAGGCGGATGATTACGATTTGGCGCCTTCCTCGACGCGTGTCGCATTGTCAATACATGGCGAGATTTTCACGGCGCCGGTCGAAGAGGGTGACCTCAGGCAAATCACCGATAGTCCCGCCCGTGACCGGTCGGTCAGCTATTCTCCCGATGGCAAGACTATAGCCTATATATCGGATAAAAGCGGCAGGGAAGAGATATATCTCGCGTCGGCCGACGGAGCGGGTGAAGCAAAGCAGATCACGGACATTGATACATTGAAAAATAGTTATAGCTGGTCTCCCGATTCAAAAGAGATCGCCTTAACGAGTTCCGACGGCAAACTTAGCAAGATTGACGCAGCGACAAAAAAAATGACCGTTCTGGATTCCTCGGCATACGGAAACATTGGTTCACCAAGGTGGTCGCCGGACGGCAAGTGGATCGCTTATTCCAAGGCGGATATTACGCGGACATCGGACATTTATGTGATCGCGTCTTCCGGTGCTGAAAAGGAACCGCACAAGCTGACGTTTGATTCGAATAACGACACCAACCCACGATTTGCTCCCGACGGGCGCAAGCTCTTTTTCCAGCGTATCGAAGCGACAGCCGGAACAACGCCGAATTCGGTGCAGATCTACTCGGTTAACCTGGAAAGACTGGAAAAGGATCCGGATGATCCGGAACAGCGCGCCGAAACCGAAGCCACACCGGCGCAACCCGGCGATCCGAATGCGGACGCTACAGCGCCGCGTCGCGGGCCGGCAACGCGACAACCCCCGAAAGAGATCAAGATGGACTGGGCCGGTCTTAAACGCCGCACTAGGCAGATAACTCGGATGCCTTTTCCGATCTCCGGCTATTCTGTGGCGCCCGACAGCCGGACGTTGGTTTTTGTCACCAGCGAACCGGCAGGGACGGCAAACGTGAATGTGATCTATTCGATCCAGGACGACGGGAAGAAGCTTACACGCATTTTGTCCGGCCAGCCTCCCAGCGAGGAGGGCGGCCAGGGTGGTGGTGGTGGCTTTGGCGGCGGTATCTCGGATCTGAATATCTCGCGCGATGGCCGCACGCTCTTTTTTAGCGAGCGTGACGGCGTCTATTCGGTGCCGATCCCTGCATCGTCGGCGGGAGCGGCAGCCGCGACAGCCGGTCGCGAGGGTGCGCGTAAGCGGATCAGTTTTAACGTCAGAGTTCGCATCGAACGCCCCGCTGAGTGGGCAGAGATGTTTGACGATGCTTGGCGGACGATGAAGTATCGATTTTACGATCCCAAAATGCATGGCTATGACTGGGACGCCGCACGTGCAAAATACAGGCCCTTGGTTGATTTCGTAGGCGACCGGCAGGAGCTGCTAAATATCATCAACGAAATGATCGGTGAGCTAAACGCCTCGCATACGGGTGCGGCGCCGCCTCCGGGCGGCAATGCGGGCGGTGTGTCCACCGGACATCTCGGTGTCGAGCTCGATGCGGATGGTTCTGCTGGGCGCTATCGGGTGACCCACGTTTACGAGGATGGCCCCGCCGATAAAGATTGGGTTCGCGTCGGCGTGGGCGATTATCTCATTGCTATCAACGGTAAACCGGTTAGGGCGGGCGATAATTACTGGCAGATGCTCAATAATCGTCTCAATCGCAAGGCCGAGGTGACCTTTAATAATAAGCCTACTGAGGATGGTGCCTGGCAGACCCGTATCGAAACGATCACCTCGGGGGCTTACAGCCAACTTCGCTATGAGCGCTGGGTTAAGAACGAGCGAAAGAAAGTGGATGAGCTTTCCGCGGGCCGTATCGGCTACCTTCACATTCAAGCAATGAATCCTCCCAGCTTGCGAAAGTTTGAAAAAGAGATCCGGGAGTTTCGCGACAAGGAAGCGCTGGTGATCGACCAGCGTTGGAACGGCGGCGGCAACATCGAACAGGAGCTGCTGGCGATCCTGGTCCAGCGGGAATACCAGATATGGCAGCCCCGAGGCACCGAGCCGACCGGACGCCCTTTCGCCGGGTTCTTTGGGCCTAAGGTCGTTCTGCAAAATTGGCGTTCCGCATCTAACGCCGAAATGTTTCCAGCCGGATTTCGCGCCTTGGGTCTCGGCAAAGTGATCGGCACGCCTACGATGGGTGCGGTTATCGGCACCGGGAGCTACTCGCTAATTGATGGTTCCACCGTTCGAACTCCCGGGGTCGGCGTTTTCCTCGCGGACGCGAAACACACGAATATGGAAAACTACGGCGTGCAACCTGATATTCTAGTGGACAACTCGCCGGCGGACAATTTGGCCGGGCGCGACCGTCAACTCGAGGTCGCCGTCGAAGAGCTGATGAAACAGCTGCAAGGTTCCAAACGAAACCTTGCGAGCAAGGATTGATCCGTAGAGCTGTCATACCTAGGGTGCCGAGCGTGAACACACCTGGCCCGGGCTGCGTAGTTCGCGGAGTAATCGATTTGCTCCTTGAAGCAAAAAAAAGATTGGAGCGATTTCTTGGAATCGTCATAATGTTCTGAAAAAAGCGGGTGTCACTCAATGGTAGAGTGTCAGCTTCCCAAGCTGAAAGTTGCGAGTTCGAGCCTCGTCACCCGCTCCAGTTCGTTTACAGAATCTCCTACTGATTAGGATTTGGTGCTCCGATGGGAATTGCCGCAGGCACACAGATCGACGCATACGAGATCATCGGCCAACTTGGCCAGGGTGGGATGGGTGAGGTTTATCTTGCTCTGGATCGTCACCTTGGGAGAAAAGTTGCGATCAAATTCCTGCCCGAAGAATTCGCTCACGACGCTACCGCTAAAAGTCGCCTGGTACGCGAAGCAAAGGCAGCGGCCAAACTCGAACACAGAAATATTTGCTCGACCTACGCCTTTGGCGACAATAACGGCCGCAGCTACATAGTCTTTCAATATATTGATGGCGAGGATCTGGCCCAGCGGATCGGGAATAGACCGATAAATATTTCGGAGGCACTCTCGATCGCGACGCAGATCGGCGAGGCTTTGTCGGCGGCACATTCGCACAATATTATCCATCGAGACATAAAGCCGGCGAATGTCATGATATCCAACAGTGGCGAAGTAAAGGTTCTCGATTTTGGCCTCGCGAAGATTCTGTACGACGCAAAATCCGTCGACACCGAGGCAAATACCAACAATATGCTGAGCACGCCCGGGGTGATAATGGGGACGGTCGCCTACATGTCGCCCGAGCAAACGCGCGGGGACCCTCTTGATCAGCGAAGCGATATCTTTAGTTTTGGTGTGGTTCTTTACGAAATGATCACTGGTGTGCGGCCATTCGAGGCCCGGAGCATGGCGGAGATAATTTCCGCGATCCTCACACTAGAACCGCCGTTGTTAAAAGATCCACCTGACGACATATCCTTACGTCTCCTACGATCGCTTACAAAATGTCTGGAAAAATCGTCCGGCCAAAGGTATCAGAGTATGGCGGCGGTCCTCGTCGATCTTGACGAGATAAAGCGTGAATACGATAGCGGGGAGCTCGGACAGGCAGTTGTTGATAGTCGCGAGACACCAACGGTGCTACTAGAACCGTCGGAATCGAGATCTGTAAACAGGCCGCGATTTCTGATCAGCGGCTTAGTTCTCGCGGCTATTGTCGGTTTGGGTTATTACGGCTATACGAGACAACTATTTTCATTTTCGTCTTCTCAGACAGCAGCGAAATTGGTCAATCCGGTTGCTAATGACCTTTATCTTCGTGGAAAAGTGAAGATCGGCAGCGAAAATAAGGAAAACACCGACGCGGGTATTGCCTTGCTTGAACAGGCTGTTGCTGCCGACCCGAATTTTGTGGTCGGATATGCTGAGCTGGCCCGTGCCTATAACGTTAAGGCGATCTATTTCGCGGATGGCTCAGCAAGGAAAGTGTTGAACGATAATGCAGAGTTTGCAGTTGCCAAGGCCCTCTCGATCGATCCTAATTTACCGGAAGGGCATTTTTCGAGGGCCCTGACCCTGTGGACCCATGAAAATCATTTCCCGCACGAGCTGACGATACGATCTTATAAGCGGGCGATCGAACTGAATCCCAATTTTGACGAGGCCCGGCATCAATTGGCTTCTGTGTATTTCCACATCGGATTGACCGAAAAGGCCCGCGAACAGCTCAACGCTGCTCTCACGATTAATCCGGCCAATAAAATGGCGCGGTTCCGACTTGGTACCGTCGATTCATACGAAGGCAAATTTGAAGAAGCACTCATCAAATTTAAGGCTGTTCCGCACGAAGCCAATAGAGCGTTGATAGATCGGGCAACTGCCGATGTTCTTCTCCGATTCGGGCGAATCGACGAGGCAGAGAAGATAGTAGATGAATATCTGAAGGACATCCCAAACGATGAGGGCGGTGCCATGACCAGCGTCAAAGCCGTCATATTTGCAAAACGCGGCCAGTTGCGGGAGTCCGAAGATGCGATCAGGCGAGCCACTGAGTTAGGCAGGGGGTTTGGCCATTTCCACCATGCGACATATAACTTCGTTGCGGCATACGCGATCATGAACAGGCCTGATAATGCAGTGAAGTGGCTTCAGGAAACTACCGATGACGGATTTCCATGCTATCCGCTGTTTAATATTGACCCTAATTTGGACAATCTGCGTAATAACGAAGGGTTTATTGCGTTTATGTTGAAGCTGAAAGAACAGTGGGGGCGATTCAATGCGACTTTGTGAGCAGCGGGAACGGATCAGAATTTTCGGCTAAAAGTTATGTGTTCGAGCCTCGTCGCCCGCTCCATTTCACTTTTTACTCATTAAAATCAACTCTTGTCAAAAAAACGTCTGACGGTTTGACAAAATTCGGTGTTTCTACGAGTATTATTAATTACCGTTCAAGCAAGGTGTTTCACCAAAACTTGAAAAAAGTTTGAAATATCTCTTGCGGTAGTTGACAGGCAGATTCACATCTGTATAATCAGTAGTTTCGCCTCTGGTGAAGTTTTTAGGAGAGCGAAGTAAAAGAAGTTGATATTTGAAAACTAGATATGCGTGTCC
>JAYVDQ010000068.1:0-2544 GCA_043749325.1 Chloracidobacterium sp.
CCGGCGAGTATGACATGGCGATCCTCGACGTGATGCTGCCAAAAATGAATGGGTTCGACGTTTTACGCAATCTGCGGGCCGCCTCGGCCCTGCCCGTGATCATGCTCACTGCCCGCGGCGACGATATGGAACGCATTGTCGGCCTTGAGATCGGGGCCGACGATTATTTGCCGAAACCGTTTAATCCTCGTGAGTTGGCCGCACGGTTGAGGGCCATTTTGCGCCGGGCAATTTCAGATACCGATGATGGGAATCCGGATGATAAAATCGAGGTTGACGGGGTCCAGATCGTTGGATCTGCCCGCACGGCTACTTGTGACGGGGATGATCTCAATTTGACCTCGGTTGAATTCGAGCTTCTAAGAGAACTTTTGCGCGAGGCCGGCAAAGTCGTTAAAAAAGAGGACCTGAGCGAAAAGGTGCTCGAACGCAAACTGTCGCCCTACGACCGTAGCCTCGACATGCATATCAGCAATTTGCGTAAAAAACTCGGAGCTCGGCCCGACGGCAGTGAGCGAATCAAGACGATCCGGTCGGTGGGATATATTTACACGTTGGTATGAAACTATTTATCAAGATTTTTCTGTGGTTTCTCGCTGCGATCGCTTTGATGGTCGGCGTTATAATCTTTGTCACGCGGACATTCCAGACCGATCCGATGGTGAGCCGGTTTCAGCGCTCGACGCGTAATCAGATGACGATTTACAGCGGCACGGCCAACCAGATCGTCAAAGCTGAGGGAGATGCCGGTCTTCGCACCTATTTATCGCGGCTGCGGGATGTCGAGCCGCCGCGAGAGGTGGATCTCGTCGACATCAACGGTAAGGTCTGGTTTGGCGAGGCTGATGAGATCACGGATTCGACCGACCTGATCAGTCGTACATTTTCAAGTGCGGCTGCGGAAACCGATTTTTTGGCAGAGGACCGCACGCTGGGAGCGGCGCCGGTAACATTTCCGGACGGACGGCGTTTTGTCCTGGTCCTACAATGGGAAAGACAGTCACCAAATCCGCTGTTTTGGGGATCAACGCTTGGTTATTGGCGGCTCGCCGGATTGCTGGTGACTGCAACTCTCTTATGTTATTTATTGGCATTGTACCTGACATCGCCGATCAGAAAACTGCGCGAGGCCACGCAAAAATTAGCCAATGGCGACCTGCAAACCCGAGTCGCGCAGAAAGTTGGGCGTCGCCGTGACGAACTCGCGGATCTCGCCCGAGATTTCGATGAAATGGCCGAACGCATAGAGTCGCTTGTGACATCGCATCAGCGGCTAAATAGTGACATTTCGCATGAGTTGCGTTCCCCATTGGCGCGTCTAAACGTGGCGCTCGAGATTGCAAAGCAGAAATCCAGCCCCGAAACTGCACCCCTTCTTAACAGAATTGAGATCGAGTCTCATCGTTTGAATGAGATGATCTCGCGGCTACTTATACTTGCGAAACTCGAAAGCGGAAGCGAGCTGATCGAACCGGTCCGCGTCGATCTGGCCGAGCTGGTTCGCGCTGTGGCGGAAGATGCGGATTTTGAGGCACAGGCAAAAGGCCGTTCGGTCAAGATATTATCGGACGATCCCTGCACCGTTATGGGCAGCGAAAATCTTCTAAGAAGCGCGATAGAGAATGTGCTGAGAAACGCAGTGCGTTATACAGCCGAAGGTACAGCGGTCGATGTTTCGCTGGTCCGCCAAAATGGACATTCTATCTTACAAGTGTCCGATCACGGGGGCGGCGTGCCTGACGAAGAGCTGGCCAATCTATTCCGGCCGTTCTACCGGGTCGGCGAAGCCCGCGAACGCAAGACGGGCGGCATGGGCCTTGGCCTTGCAATTGCCGAACGGGCGATCAAAGCTCACAAAGGCACTATCGCCGCTCGAAATACCGGCGATGGTCTGCTAGTAGAAATTCGACTGGATAAAGACAGTCTCGCAGCCTAATCCGCCGAATTGCGGCGTGCCGCAATGAACGACCGAACGCAGAGCAGGACGAAGACAAGGCATAACACCGCCATCACAAGCTGGGAAACAACGGCAGCTGAGAGCGTGATCTCGCTAAATTTCGACGCTAACCGTCCCGCGGGCACTAGAAAACCCAATAAGCCGACGACGACCGCTCCGTGCATTAAATGCTTACGCAAGCTTTCCCGGCCCCGCGCGGCCAATCCCAAAATGGCTATCACGAGGCCGAAGGCCGCCGGGATAAACGCCGTCAGACTCGCCTTGTCATTCATTACTCCATGAATGTACCCGACAACACCGGTCAGCACTAGCAGTGCATCGAAAACGATCGCTGTAAATGGCATAATATTATTTAGTCCTATCGGCCTACGGTTTTGTGGCCGCGTTTATCTTGACCAAAAGTTTGTCGGCAAGAGCTTTGTCCAACATCAATAAAGCCGCGTACTGCTTACGGGCCAATGGCAGATTCTTTTGCTCTACATAAGCGTCTCCCAGACCATTGATTGCATACGCTCTCCTCGGGTCGAGACTCAGAACTCGGTTAAATGACGCGATGGCCAGGTCATATTGTTTGGTTTTCGCATACG
>JAYVDQ010000069.1:0-2581 GCA_043749325.1 Chloracidobacterium sp.
TGCCGCATCGTCCACATCTTGCCGCGATACCCCGTCGGGTGGATTCCGCGTTTGTAGGGAAATTCGCCGGGAAATCCTATTTCATCAATGCTTTCGGTGTCTGCCTCTGTGTAAAGGCGTTCGACGGGTTCGAGGGATATGCCTTCAAACGAAGTTTTACGCTCAGGCGTCTTTTCGAGGGCCTTCTTTAAGGTCTCATTTTGCCAGCGTTCGACCTCTGCCTGTGCGTCGGTCGAGGCTTTTTCTGCTTCGGTTATATTCATCAAAAATAAAAACTTATATGAGTATCAGATAATCTTCTGATGCTAGTTTAAGGCCGCGTTGCATATATCGCAAGGGCTGCAAAAATTGCAAAATCGCGTTGTATCTGCCTACAATGAGCAGATGACCTCTGTGAAGACTACTGCTATTTTAACACTAATTTTCTTCTCCGCCTTTTCTCCAGCGTGCAGCGGAAATGCCAATAAGGCAGCAAATTCTAAGGGCTCTACGTCTTCGAACCAGGCGAATGTGAATGCTAACGCGGTGAAGTCCAATATCGAGGAGCTGGGCCTGCTCGTCACTGTGCCGTACGAAGCAGAGGACGTAGTTTGGAAAGAATATCCGTCGCAGAAGCGGATCGTGGCGGTTTTGCGCTTCTCACCGGCTGACTCGGCCAAACTCATTGCCGAAGCGGAAAAATTCCGAAAGCCCGAAACCGCTGCGATCTCTTCGGAGACATGGTTTCCAGCCGAATTGATCGCCCAGAGTGAAATGAGTGGCGAGGATAACCTCAATGGCCGTTCTTATGCGGCTAATCAGTTTTTTCAAGAGCCCTATTCCAGCGGCCGGCTCATCCGGATCGATAATACGGATTATTTTGTCCTCGATATCACGGCGAAATAGCGATCATCACTATTCCTCGTACTTTTTCAATTTGCGATAAAGAGTCGAAAGATCGATACCTAAAATATTAGCAGCTTTAGCTTTGTCGTCATCTACAGACTCGAGTATTTCCAGAACGTGCTTCCTTTCCATTTCATCAAGTGTTGGGTGAAAAGCGTTGCGGCTGCCCTTTCCGGCGGCGTGAGCCGCAGATATCTTTGACGGCAGGCTCTCGAGACCGATCTCCGAGCCACAAAGAATTACGGCCCGCTCAATCACATTCTCAAGCTCGCGAACATTGCCCGGCCAATCGTAATTGAGAAACGCCGCGATCGCTTCTTTTGAAACGATGCGTTCTCCGGTATTTTGAACGCGAGCGGATTTTGTCACGAAATGCTTAACGAGAAGCGGAATATCGTCGGGCCGAGCGCGAAGCGGTGGCACGTCGATCTCAATGACGTTTAGTCGGTAGAAAAGGTCTTCGCGAAATCGTCCCTCGGCAACCTCTGTCTCAAGCTTTTTGTTTGTCGCTGCGATGATTCGTGCGTCGAATTTGACCGGAACACTGGCTCCGACTGGGGTAACCTCGTGCTGCTGCAATGCTCGCAGCAGTTTTACCTGTAGCGACTGCGACATATCGCCGATTTCGTCGAGAAAGATCGTTCCGCCGCCAGCCGACCTGAAGAGACCTTTTTTATCCGCGATGGCTCCAGTAAATGAGCCTTTCGTATGTCCGAAAAGCTCGCTTTCGAGCAGCGATTCGGGCAACGCTCCACAGTTTATCGCCAAAAATGGATTCTCCGCACGGTCGCTGTTGAAATGTATCGATCGTGCGACAAGCTCTTTCCCGGTACCGCTTTCGCCTTGAATAAGGACGTTGGCGTTCGTGTTCGCAACCTTATTTATGAGGTCGAAAACCCGCTGCAAGCTGTCGCTTTTGCCGATGATCTCGGAAAAATCATATTTGCCACGCAACTCGCGTCGCAGAAATCGATTTTCCGTGAATAACTGCCGCTGCGTGACCGCATTTTTAATTGTCTGTAGCAGATCCTCATTTATAAAAGGCTTTGTGACATAGTCGTAAGCGCCTTTTCTAAGAGCGGCAACGGCCGTATCGACTGATGAATACGCCGTCATGATGATCACCATAGCCTCGAGATCAACTGACTTGATGTGGTCCAGAAGCTGGATTCCGTCGTTGCCCGACATTTTTATGTCCGTCAGCGTAATTGATATCTCGTTTTCGGAGAATATCTGCATTGCGTTTTCGGAGCTGTTAGCCGTGAAGACATCGTAGCCCGAATCTTCGAGAAGCTGTCGCAGGATGGCGCGCATTACTTCTTCGTCTTCGACCACCAAAACACTGTGCTGCACCGACATTGACATGTAAATTCCGAGATAATTTAGTCTAACACAAGGCTTTATTGTTTATTTGGTTTCGTGTTAGCATCAAACTACTAACTTATTGATTTAATGCGGTTTCGAATCCTTACAATTCTTGTCTTATCCGCGATTTTACCTCTATTTTCGACCTTCGCGCAGCAGACGAACCCGGTTGAGCGACAAGTCTCCAACCCGATCACCGATACGCCAAACATAAATCCCGTGTCGGCCGAGCAGCGCATAGCGGCACCGAAACCGAAGAAGAAACCGAGCTTCGAAGAGGAAGGCGGTGATGGCGAGGTTGTCGTCTATTCCGACAAACAAACCGTTGATG
>JAYVDQ010000070.1:0-10154 GCA_043749325.1 Chloracidobacterium sp.
GATCGCGCTCTGGGCAGCGACCACTCCACGAAGCCCTTCGGCGGCAGCGGTTGTTGTTTCTGTTCCTGTACTCATCTTTATGTTATCTCGCTATTAAATGAATTTATCCCTAACCTTTAATATTACCCAAGCTCGATTTTCTACACAAGCCTAGCAGCCCAAATTGGACATACCAATACGACAATAATGCGATCGAAAAAGCCTTTGTACGGTTCAGTACCAACTTAGGAGAATACAATATGGTAATTATTGAATGAGCAAACGGTTTTTTGTGTAGGAGGGAGGTTATTCCAAGATCATTGACGCTTTCTTTGGACGGGGAGGAATTTGTCGTCCTGCTTACTAAGATCGACCGGTCCGATCTGTACGGCGATGTCGAGATCGAGGCCTTTGACGAGCATGGCCATCCGGCGTCGATTATGGTTTTGGCCGGTGACGGCAATACACTTATCGACAAAGGCGGAACCGCCCTTGAAATGGTAAACAAAACAGGCGATTCGATAGATCGGGAAGATATTCGCGCCGTCGGGCTCGATGGCGAGCCGATCGCAGAGGTAAAATCTTCGTTTGGTCTGACAAATAAGTTATCGCCCGCAACCACGGACGATTATCTATCTCTGATCGTCAAATCCGTTTACTGGCTTCAACCGGCCGAAGACTCGACGCTCGATCCCCTCGTCGCTCACCTCGGTGATGGCCGTATCTTTTCGTTTCCATTTAGCTATCGTGACGGCATAGAGACTGATGAGGCTTTTCTCGTCGGCAACAAAAAAGAGGCATTTATGATAGTGGGCGATCAGGCTACGCTCGAATTTGTGAAATTTAGCCAGTCAACGTATTTGGATTCGACCGAAGAACAGGAGATCTCAGCCGACGATCTCGATTTTGACCTGTTGTAGAAGTAATATATGCCGATAAATATCAGCAATCAAAATAATCGCGATGCCGTGGTCGCATTGAACGGCCTGGCTCCAAAGCGTGAGGTCCGTTACGTCGATCCCAAAGGGAAGCCGGTCAGGACACAAAAAGTTCTGAAATCCGACATCACGCACGATCTCCCCGAATTGATGAAAAAACGTAAGACTTTGGACAAGGTCGCTAAGGCCCTGATAGATGACGATCCTGAGATCGATATGGAGCTTTTCGGAATGTTTCTAGCCGAAACATCGAGGGTGTATGTCGCCAGGGACGGTATTGTCCACCTCGTCGAAGAGTTTGAGATCATTTCAAATCCGGACGGCACCATTCGCGAGCGACGCCCCCGCAGAAAACTACCGCAAAATCTCAATTCCGAAATTCCGCTGCGCTGGACGGGAAAATATATAAAAAAAGACGAAGCAATAAAGAAGTTTATATTTACCAACAAGCGGCAATTACTTCACATAAACGGGTTGACGTTCGATTTTCTTTTCGAAATGGCAAAGGAGCTGGACGAGCGCGATTCCCTACTGCTGATCCGCGGTGGCGAAAAACGCGATGAACCCATCGTCATGAATCGGGGGGGCAAGCCGTACAACGCATTTCTCGAGGGCCGGGTAAAAGAAGATTCTTACTGCCTGATACTGCATCTTTCGAATATAGAGCTGAAACGTCCTAAAGAGGTGAAAGATGCTCGATCTTAATTTCGATAAATCGAAATTTACCTGCAAATTCGGCGATTACTGTTTTGGAAAATCGGCCGATATTGCAGACCCGTCGCTGCAGCAGCGGGCGCAGGAATATCGCCGTAAAATAAGCGCGATGATGAGGCCGCTCTCTGGCTCTGACATTCTTAAGTTGCCAAAGGCAAAGGGCTATTACGCGACTCGAAAGTACGACGGCGAATTTGCTATGCTTTTTTACGACGGCAAACGCATAATGTCGATGAACGCCGGCGGCACCGTCCGCGTCGGTCTGCCGGCCTACACGGAGGCCGAGGCTCTCCTAAAAAAAATAAAGATCAAATCGTGTATTCTAGGTGCCGAGATCTATCTCCAGGACGAACCGTCAAAAGCTCAACGCATACATCAGGTCGTTACGATACTGCGTCAGCCGAAAACAAGGGCCGAGCTTGACCGTCTCGGACTCGCCGTTTTTGATGTAATCGATATCGACGGCGGGCCGGTCGAAGCGGCCGCTGATGTTTTCAAGGTGCTGAATAAATGGTTTGGAGGCGGAAAACGGGTTCACCCGGCAGAATATATTGTCGCCGACACGATCGAACAGATAACGGACGTTTTCACCAAGTGGGTGATCGGCGAGGGCAGCGAGGGGCTCGTTGTCCGTCACGATCGGGCCGGCTGGTTCAAGCTCAAGCTCCGGCATAATCTTGACGCCGCGATCATAGGATTTTCGGAGGGCACGGACAACCGCAAAGGAATGCTTCACGACCTGCTTTTGGCGGTAATGCGTGACGATGGCACATTTCACGAGCTTGGACGTGTCGGCGGTGGCTTTACCGACGATATCCGTAAAGAAATGGTCAAGATGTTAAGAAGCCGTATCGTCCCGTCGGATTATGTCGCGGTAAATAACGACTATGTCGCGTACGAGATGACGCGTCCGGGACCGGTCATCGAGATCTCATGCCTCGACCTCATACCCGAACGCACCAAAGGTGGTCCGGTCAATCGCATGGTACTCGAATGGGACGGCAAGCGTTACACGGCCCTCGAACGAATGCCGATAGTCAGCATGATATCGCCTCAATTCGTCCGCCTTCGCGATGACAAAGAGGCCGATGTCGCGGATGTAAATATCCGCCAGATCAACGATCTGGTTGACGTGCCGAAAATTACTAAATCAGCCCATGAGATAAAAAACCTGCCGAGCGAGCTGCTCGAACGCACTGTTTACACCAAGACCATGAAAGGCAACAAAATGGTGCGAAAGCTGCTCCTATGGAAAACAAATAAAGAACGGGGCGAGCAGTTTCCGGCCTTTATCGTTTATTTCACCGATTTCAGCCCTAACCGGGCGACTCCGCTCGAGCGCGACATAAAAATAGCTCACACCGCCTCGGCCGCGCGAAAGCATTTCGAAAAGCTCGCGAAGGAAAATTTTGTTGGCGGTTGGGAAAAGGCTGTCTAACATGGCACAACCATTTATCGAATTTCGCAAAGACAAACGGCTGCTTTGGATCGCCGAGGAATGGCAGCGGTATTCAGAAAGGCTCGCCGAATGGGCGATGAAGCGCATCGTCAACCGGCGGGATGTTTGGAGCCAATACACTCTGAGCCACGGCCAAATAGGCGTCGTAATGCTGCCTATAAAGGAACGCAGGGTGAAAGGCTCCGATATGGTCACGTTGAACAAACTGCGCCGCCATTTCGCCGGCGAGGCCCAAAATCACTTGATCGGGCTCCATTCGATCAGCGATCACTCGACCTGCAAATGGTTTGCCATCGACGTCGATCTTCATAACGAGTCGGTTGTAAATGCTGATGAAATGGCAGCCGCGAATTTTCACGCCTCACTTACATGGGCCAACCGGCTGCGCGATCAAAAAATGGACCCACTGCTGCTCGACAGCAACGGCGTCGGCGGCTTTCATCTGTGGGTTCTGCTCGATCGCGAATACCCTTTGGCACGCGTTTACGATTTTGCCGACGCGATTCGATCCGATTGGGAAGAATTTGGCCTGCCCCGCAAACCGGAAATATTTCCCCCAAAGCGGGAGGTCAAGCAGGACGATCTGCCTTATACCCTGCGGTTGCCCGGCCGTCACCATACGCGTCCATTCTATTCGAGAGTGTGGAATTTTGACGCAATGGGCGAAAACGAATGGCTCGAGGGCGGCGAAGCCATAGAAGCAATGCTCGCCATTACTCCGTCAAAGCTGCCAAAGGTAAAACCATCCGAGAATACAAAAACGACCAAAACCCGGGTTACGGCTAGAATAAAGACCAGGCCGGCTAACAAACGAAAACCCCGAGTGTGTCTCGATCTGGACGGTGTGCTGGCGAGCTACGAGAGTTGGGCGGGGATAGAGCAGATCGGCTCGCCGCTTCCGGGTGCCCGCGAATTTGCCATCGCGCTTGCCGAGATCGCCGACATCATCATTTTCACGACGCGGTGTTCCGCCGAACCTGATGAACGAAGTGATATCTCGCCGCTGACACCTGGCCAGGCCCGGGTCCATATTGTCGATTGGCTCGAAAGGCACGAAATACCCTACACGGACGTCTATATGGGCGAAGGCAAACCGCGGGCCGCCGCGTTTATTGACGACCGTGCCGTCTCCTGTCGCCCGCAGATCGACGGCGATGCTTTTGCAGAGTCGATCAAATCTGTAAGAAAATTATTGAGCCGCCAGAAATAGGTAAGAAAAAATTTATCAGCGTCCCCGGACAAATTCCAAAAGGAGAAAAATGGAATGTGTCCGGGTCCGCGGAAATTGGGTTGTTGCATGAACCGGTGACAGAATAGCAGGTCCCGGTTCTGAGGTTATTAGCGTATTTGCGTTTCGTACGCGGTTTTTACGCGTATCTGCTGGTTATGGTTTAGCTTGATATGCTTGCCGCGTTCTATTACAACGGCCCCGACTCCAAAAGCAGCTCCCATTCCGGCACCGACAGCCGCTCCGACCGGTCCGCCAACAACAGCTCCGACGACCAGACCGGCTCCGGTCGCACCGCCGACCTTGGCAGCGTCGCTCTTGAGCGAGCTTTGGCCGATGGCCGTTCCCTCGGTATCGACAAGCTTAACGTTGTCGCCCTTAACAGGCATGACCTCAATCAGCTGCGCACTAAAATTGCTCCATCGGCCATCGGCAAGCACAACGCGGTCGAATGAAAGGAGCAATTCAGACTGGCGCTTTATTCGGCCCGGTTGGACGATCTTGTTGACGCGGCCCTCAATGGTCGCTCCCGCCATCTCGGATGGCGAAACGACCTTGGCGGTAAATTTGTCTCCCGGCCGGCTCCGCTCCGTGCTGATGTCTTCCTGCAATTCGATTATCAACTCCGTCTCACGCGGAATGATGACGGTCGGATTTCCCTGATTTTGATATGTGCCCTGATTTTGATATGTGGATGAATCGGACGCACTGTAGCTTTGACTGGCCTTGCCAGTGTCCGGCGTGCCGACGACCTGTTGTGGCTGCTGCAAGGTATCGCCATTTGTCGCGAGATTTTGGCTTTCGCCGACGAGCACGCCGCGGCGTTTCAGGCCCGACGGGAGATTCGCGTCAAATGAACGGCGGTCAAACCCGGTGTCATATCCGGACTCAAATCCCTGCTGATAACCATCGCGGAAATCTTCGCGTGAACCATAGTCCTTGTTATACGCCCGGTCGGCCTTGGCATATTCGCCGTGGCGATTATAGCTTCTGGCCATGCTGTCGATCGTGTCGCGGTAACCGGCCATATATCCGTCCGAATATCCTGTTCGAAAACCGCGCTGAAGAGCGAACATCGTATCCTGCGTTTGAGCGGACACCGATTGTACAAATACCGCGGGGATAGCAAACATGCTTAATAGCACGCTTAATATGAAGACACCTAGAGTGCGTTCTATTCTCATTTATTTCTCCTTTATCTGATGCCGGGGTTGGCAAGAAATGTAATATCCGCTTATGGTTATACACTAATGCTTTATAAGTTACAAGAACTTTTTTGTATTTTGAATCCCAGACGGGTCATCCTATTTCTTAATAGAACGCTTAAAGAGAGTGGTTCTTCGCTCAAAAAACGGCGACGAACGCAAAACGTCCGCCGCCCAGTCTCTCAGGAGGAGCAAACTTTAGAAGCTTTTGCGGAAAAGGTAGGAGGCCCTTATGAAGAAAGTCCGACTGTTGCGGGCAAATCCCGGCTCAAGATTGCCTGTAACCTTATTGAATCCATTGTAATTAAGGCTGTCGTTATAGCCGACGTAAAAGGCCGTGCCGGGACTAGGGGTCACGCCAAACAAAAACTGGCCGGCAGCTCGCGACTGCAGGGTGTCGTAATCCCATCGGACACGGGCGAAAACAAAACGCGTGAATTGATAGGTCGTTCGCCAAGTGAAGATATTTGTGTCGAATGCCAAAAGGCCCGTGTCATTACGTCTTAGTCTGCTCTTTGTGTAATCTAGCGAGGTCGTCAACGGATTGATCGGCTTATAGGTGAATCCTCCGCCTATTTGCAACTGATGTCCTGGACCAGGGTCGAGACCTGGTTGCTGTCCCGTTTTGCCACCCCGGACCCAAGAAAGATAGGCCGCGCTCACCCGAGGATATCTGTTCCCGCCGCCAAAATCGTAATCGAACGCTCCCCAGGACGAGAATCCGAACGAGTACATATTAAATTTCTTATTAAAGGTCTTGTTAAAGTTAAAGCTAAAGTAAGGTTGTTTAGCAGAGCGTTCGGGTAAACCGAAAAAAGCACCGGCAATCCTGTTCGGGTCGCCCGCAGGCAGATTATTCCGTTTGGCTCCAAATTCCTCTTCATAAATGTGTTCAACCTGATCGCCAGCCTCGAAGTTCACAAAGAGACTTCCTTGCGCCTGAAAGTTGACTCCCGATCCAACCAGCCCGTACTGAGTTCGACCGGCCCAGTCGAAGGTATATCGAACAAATTGGTTCCAACCGGCACGTATGATCTTCGCTTTTTGATTTGATTTCGTACTAAAGCGATTAACGAAAAATGCCTGGTTCGTGTTCGTCCGACGTGTAAAGCCTGAATCAGCACGATAATCCCGCGTCCTGCCAAAGATCTCGGCATACCACCCATGCGTATCCTTTGAGTAATCGAGGTTCCAAAAGTATCCTAACCCATTACCCTTACGATATCTGACCTTATCGGTGTTTGGATCGTAGAAGTTCTTAAGAGAATGTGTTCCCAGAACCTGGAATGTCATGACAGTACTGCCATTAGGTTTATATGTACCGTCAAAGCCGCTGACAAAATTTCTGTTTTTTGGAAAAACCCGGGCCGTGCCAAAGAATCCGATATTGTTATTTGCCCCGAAATCGCGTTTTACGCGTAGAACCCCGAACAATGCATTTTTGTCGAGAAATTCCTGGATCGAACATTGAATCGTAGGCGTAAGCCGCTGCCGCTCAAGACACTGGTCGTTGCGCGTTCGCTCATCCTCCGAGTAGTTTCCCGGAGCGTTATCCGAAGCAGCTAAAATGCCAAAAGAAGTCCTATTGATCTTACCGGTCAATTTCAGAGCAACGTCCGGATCCACGATGGTCCTTGAATAGAACGGCTGTAGTGGTGAATCGAAAATATCCTTTCCCTCTAGGAAAAATGGCCGTTTTTCCTGGAAGAAAATCGGAAATCGCTGGTTTGCCGTTACAACGGGAGCATCGGCTTCGATCTCGGCATAGTCAGGATTGATAGCAGCATCGAGGGTGACGTTCGGTGATATGGTGTATTTCAGATTGACGCCGATCTCTTTTTTTATTGGATGATTGACAAATCTGCCAGCAGAGAATTCTCTGGTGGAAACACGCTCGCCCGTCTCGCTCAAGGTTATGCTGGGCACGACTTCGAGCGTACGCTCGTATTTGATCTCATCAAGGCCCGTGATCCATCCGTGTTTGATCAAAAACCCCGAGACATCGCGGTCGTCCGGCAACCATTCATCAAACTCGTCGTTGAAGCGATCGATATTTCGGGCGACGCTAAAGCCCCACCTTTTTCCTTTTCCGGCAGTGTAACGAAGTGATTTGAACGGTACCTTGACCTCGACCGACCAGCCCCAGTCCTCGATGACGCCTTTGGATTCCATCACGATATCAACCGAAAAATCCGCTCCCCGTCCTTCGGTGAATATACCGTCCTGTTGAATGCCAAGTGGATTGAAACCGAGAATGTATGCACGCCGCTGGTCATCGTAGGTGTCGAGCCACATGCGAACGTTGTCTTCGCCAAATACGTTGTCTCTTTTTGCAACCGTCGCACGGATCTTGTCTTTTTCGTCCCAGCACTTAAAGGCGACATAAAGATTATGCTCGTCATACATCACATACACCTCGGTAGGGCGGGACGGAGCCGTATTATAACCGGGGCCGGTCTGGTAAAAATCCTTGAAGACCGCCGCCTGTTTCCAGGCCTCCTCGTCGATCTTGCCGTCAATGACCAGGGACGCAGCCATCTTAGGTATGTTTATGGGCTTACTTTTCTCCGGAGGAACGGGAACTTTACCACCCGTCGGGGATGCATAGCCAACAGTAGCTGCGGCTGACGACGTTTTTGCCGAGCTTCCAGTGTCCGATGTATTACTCTGCTGGGAAAAGACGCTCAACGACAAGAGTAAAATAAAAAGCGGCAAAGCGATGTTTTTCATGACTACACCTAAAAATCAGGAGATGAAATAGTTCTGATTACTAATTAAAGATGAACGAAATGCAAAGATTGTTAAGAGCAAAACAGGTCGATATAAATTGACTCAAGGGCAAAAAAAGCAATTCTGGCCACAAAGTTTAAAAAGGATGCGGAAAAGATAGATACCCATCCTCAGACATTACATTGTCGAAGCAATGTCTGCTCTTCGAACCAGAACATCGCCTCCGGAGAGAGAAAATTGGAATTTCGGCCCGCCTTTGCCAAATCGCCAGTTATTACCCGACACCTTTTTCGGCACAATCAGATTTTCGACCGAGATCGTCTCAACGTTGGCTTCGATATCTACATTCGGCTCCTCGGGCACGGTGAGGATAAATTTTCCGTCAACGGCTTTGCCTGTGAGTTTTGTAAAATCGCCTTCCAGATAAACCTCGCCGTCATTGGTGCGGGCATCAAGTGCTCCGGTGAAACCGACGACGCGGATTCGGCCATCTGTGCTCGCTACACGCAGCGAGCCGTCAACGTCACGGACATTTATCGATTGGTCGCCGCCGGACAAATCGACATCGCCGGAGACGCCGTCGAGCCGTATTTCGCCATTAGCGCTAATCTTGAGATTGGATTTTCGCGGAACAAATACCTCGATCCTTACCCGGACACCGTCGTCAAGAAAATTGCCGCTTTTCGCGGTCGCGTCAGGATTTTCGACCTTGATAGTAACGGCGAAATCACTGTGGTTTTCCGTGATATTCAGCGGCGATCGGTTTCGCGAATCGGAAAATTGAATTACGCGATATTGGACTTCGGATTTGTCCCAACCCTGGACCCTGACCGAACACCCCTTGGCGTCAACCGTCACTTTCGGAACGCTTTTTACGGGAAACGAATCACTCTTTTTCTCGACACGCGGCACGGAAGACCTGAAGTCTCTATTGGCAAGATTGGCCAATACTTTTTGTTGAATTTTGAGATCATCGACCTTTACCTTAAGATCGACCGAATTTATGGCCTTTACCGTCCGATCGGCCACCGCGACCGCATTTGCTACCGCGGCTGTGGTAATTTTCGCGATATCCGGCTCTATCTTCACGACATTCCTTTGAGCATCGGCGATCGCTCTTGCCGTTTCTCGCTGGCTGTCTCTTACCGCCCGATCAATGTCTCGATTGATTTTCACTTTTTCTTTGTCCTTAACTTTATCTTTTGAGCTGGCATCGCTGGTGTCCCAATCTTCGTCATCCTTTTCCTTTTGCGGCAGCAAGTTCGTCGCCGGGCTCAGGCTCTTGCCGTCATTCCTGTGGCTGATGGCGAGTGCTCCGTTGACGCTGTCGAGTTTGATCCGAACATCGCCGCCGCCGATCTTGCCATAAAGATCACGGCCGATATATTTCCCTTTTCGGACGGGCAAGCCAAAGTCATTCGATATATTGCCATTCAGCGAATCGGCGTTTACCGTCGCACTCGAATCCGAAGGAATGACCAGATTTACATGTCCGTTGACAGTCGAAAGAATGATCTTGCTTCCAGTTTCCAGACGGTCAAAATCGGCGTGAACCTCGCCATTAACTGTCGAAAGATTTGCAGTGCCGCGAAGATTGGCGGCGTTGACCGCACCGTTGACCGCCGAGATCTTTGTGAAATTTACAAAATTTGAAACGGTAACTGAGCCGTTGACAGTCTCGATCTCATTTAAAGAGGCACCGCGCGGCACCATCAGGTGAAAGTCAACTTGCAGCTTGCCGCCGTTATGCCAACGATCGCTGTTGGTGTTTTGCTTCCAATTGTTGTAATTCGTCTCGACCGAAAAAGAATCGGGCCGCGCATTGATCTTGACCTCGACCTCGGAAAGCCGTTCTTTGCTGTCTGCGGTCTTTGTGTATTCCAGCTTGACCTCATTGCGGT
>JAYVDQ010000071.1:0-12786 GCA_043749325.1 Chloracidobacterium sp.
TTTTGGAAGGAACGTAACCACAGATGAACACAGATTAACCCAGATAAGACAAAGGATTTAATATCAGTGTTTATCTGTGTTCATCTGTGGTTTCAAGCACTTATATGCTGGATGTACTAGGAAACTTAGAACGAACACACACGTGCGGTGAGCTTCGCGAGGGCGATGTCGGCAAGCAGGTTGTGTTGATGGGCTGGGTCGCGAAAAAGCGCGATTTTGGCATTCTGACCTTTATCGACCTTCGCGACCGCGACGGCGTGACGCAGATTGTTTTGAACGAGGAAGACGCCGGTGTTGCTCATTTAAAGGCTAAAACTTTACGCGGCGAATTTGTCGTCGCGGTCAAGGGTACCGTCGTCGAACGCGAAGGCACGCACAATCCAAAACTAGCAACGGGCGATATTGAGGTTCACGCGGACGAGATACTGATCCTGAACGACGCAAAAGTACCGCCGTTTCAGCTCGAGGTCGCGGGGTCAGAGAAACTCGCGGACGAATCGACGCGGCTCAAATACCGCTATCTCGACCTGCGCCGTCCCCAGTTGCAGTACAACATCCGTATGCGTGCAAAGGCTGTGGCGGCTATCCGTGCGTATTTTGACGAACGCGGATTTATCGAGATCGAAACCCCGATATTGCTCAAATCGACGCCTGAGGGGGCACGCGATTTTATCGTGCCTTCGCGTATTCACGCGGGGAAATTTTTCGCCCTGCCGCAATCGCCGCAGATCCTGAAACAGCTCACGATGATCTCGGGCTTTGATAAGTATTACCAGATCGCCCGCTGTTTTCGTGACGAAGACCTCCGTGCCGACCGCCAGCCGGAATTTACGCAGCTCGATATGGAGATGTCGTTTGCCCATCAGGAGATGGCGTATCGCGAGATCGAGGGCATGTTCGGGCACGTATTTAAGCTGATCGGCGTTGAGTTGCCGGCACGATGGCCGCGAATGACGTATGCCGAGGCTATGCGTCGATACGGCTCGGACAAACCGGATCTGCGTTTCGAAATGGAGCTCCAAGATCTTTCATCAGCGGCGAAAGAAATTGACTTTCCGCCGTTCTTGGAAGCCATTCGTATTGGGGGAACGGTTCAATGTATTGTTCTGAAGGGCTGTGAAATGCCTGAAATTCACAATATTAGCCGGAAAGCTCTTGATTCCCTACAGGAATTCGTCCAACGGTATGGGGCAAAAGTTCTTGCGAATATTCGAATCGGTTTCGAGGCCGACGAGTCTGCGTTAAAACATTGGCCACCGCCACCAGGAGATCTGCCCGAAGAAAAGGAAGGGCCAGTTAAATCATCGTTGATGAATGCTATCGGTTATAGCCACGTTCATCGGCTAATCTATAATGCCGGAGCGGAACCGGGCGATGTGGTATTTATTATTGCCGGACCAAAACGCATTGTCCGAACTGCACTCGGGGCCTTGCGCATCGAGGTCGCGCGTCGCGAGAATCTGATCGACCGCAATAGATACGAGGCTTTGATCGTGACAGAGTTCCCGATGTTCGAACATGATGAGGAAACAGATCGCTACACGGCGGCGCATCATCCGTTTACATCGCCGATGGACGAGGATCTCGAGCTTTTTAAAACCGCGGTCAACGATGACAGCCAGCATCATCTACTCGGCCAAGTTCGTGCCAAGGCCTATGACGCCGTTATCAACGGTTATGAATGCGCCGGCGGTTCGATCCGCATCCACCAGAAGGATATTCAGGCTCTGAATTTCAAAGCCCTCGGAATGACGCCGGAAAGCGCGCGGGTACAATTCGGGTTTTTTCTCGACGCGCTCGAATACGGCACGCCGCCGCACGGCGGTTTCGCGGCCGGCATCGAACGAACTTGCATGATCCTCTGCGGCACCGAAAACATTCGCGACGTTATGGCGTTCCCCAAAACGGCCTCGGCTCAGGACCTGATGATGGATTCTCCTGGCGAAGTTGACGCTGGACAGTTGCAGGAATTAGGAATTGAAACTATTCTTGATGCGTAGTCCGACAAGCCGGTAAGTAGGTTACGTTAAACAAATATAATTGATTTCCGTTTTTCAGAATTTACGGTGTATCCTTAGTCTTTCCTCGATCATCTAAGAAAACGGCAACTGAAAGAATATTATGCTGCATCTCCTTGCTGTTTCCAAGGTTTTGGCTTGCGCTAGCGCGAGTGCCAGCACGCTGTATCTAACATGGCGGCGGGCGGCTCCTCGGCCGCGCTTAGACATCTTTCCTCAAAATGATGACTGCGACCTCGCAAACCTACAGCATTTACATGGCTATAACGAACACACATACGTGCTGGACTCAGGAGAAGGCGAGGTCTGGAGCGATAGCGGCCTCGGAGCCGTTTGCTATGTCGAACGCGGCAATGTTTGGCTCGTTACGGGCGAGCCGCTGGCTGCGGATAGTGATCTTTGTGACATAACTCGAAAATTTGTCGCTTATGCTCACGAAAACCGGAAAATGGTTGTTTTTCTACCAACCAGCGAACGATTTGCGCGGGCGATAGCCGGACAGGGTTACAGAATTCATAAGATCGCGGCTTCGCCGTATTTTGACCTTCGGAAATGGGATCCGCGTGGAAACTCGGCAAAGCATCTGCGTTTGGGGCTCAATCGGGCACGTCGTGCCGGTATCAGCGTCAAACCCGTGGCCAATATTTCGGCGGATTTTCGCCGTGAGGTTGATGAGTTGTGCGAAAAATGGCTGGGTGGGCGCTCCGCAGGTATGAGTTTTGGTTGGTTGTTTAGGCTCGCTCCGTTTCATAACGCCGAAGCGAAGAAGTATTTTGCCGCGCGTGATGAAGACGGCAGGCTTGTCGGACTATTGGCCGCAAGTCCGATACCGGCACGTGATGGCTGGTATCTCGAAGATGTGTTGCGAAGCACGGACGCACCGGACGGCACGTCCGATCTTCTGGTTTTTGAGACTCTTCGCGAACTCGCGGCCGCAGGAGCCCTCATGGCTACCCTCGGAACCGTGCCGCTGTCCGACATCGGCGTTGACGACCTCACTTCGAAAGCGTATCTGCTCGGCCACGTACTCCATCTGATCCGAAAGAATCTGAAGCCCATCTACAATATCGAGGGACTGCGGTGTTTCAAGTCTAAATTCGTGCCGTCCTGGTGGGAAAGCGAATATGTCGTAGTTTCAAAAGGCTATTTGTGTGCGCCGCGCTCAGGAATTGCCATTCTTAGAGTGATCTTTGGCGGCTCGCTTGGCCTTTCGTGCCTTTTATCTTCGGCTGCTAAAGCATTTCGCCCGCGACGGAATTCGATTCCTGTTTCCGCTTGTTCCGTGCCGGATATTTCCGTCGAACTACTCGCGGAAAATTCATTGAACCAAAAAAGACATGCTGTCGTAAAACTAGGCTAGAGATGCCGACAAAGTACGATACAAATCCTCTTGACCCCGAGTTCCCGGAAAAGGCCAAGACTGCTTCCGCCGAAGGTCAGACTACGCGGACACTGGATTATTCGGGGGCCGAGACGCGGCAATTTCCTCAGGTCGCTCCGACTGAGAAACAAACCCGTAGGTTTGCCGGACCCGATGTGGCGTCGTACGCCGCTCCCTATAATGGCCAATATGTTCCTGCTAATTATCAACCGGCGGCGTCTGCTGGTGTCGATCTATCGCGGACGCGAAAGGTCGACAAAGTCGGCTTACCGGAGAATATTCTCGTTGCCTTGCCGTATCTGCCTTTTTCTATCGGCTTGGTCGCCGGATTGATCGAGCTGTTCGTTGTGCCCAAACACGAAACAAAAGTTCGCTTTCATGCGGCCCAGGGCCTCGCGGCCCATGTCGGAATCCTGATAATAGCCACGCTACTCGGCATTATCGGCAACTTTGCGAATATGGCCAGGATCGGCGGCGGCATTTTTACGGCGGTCATGACCGTCATGCTGATAGTATTCACGATCAAGGCGTGGAAGGGCCGTCCCGTTCATATCGAAGCTATCGATGACCTGACCAACTGGCTCGACGAAAAGATCAGAATCAAATAATTATGTATTGTTCGGCCTGCGGCAAATCGCTTCCCGGTAATCTTAATTACTGCAACAATTGTGGTGCTCTTAACGAAAAGAGCCCGTTGATCATCGGAAATTCTTCTTATAAAATCATGGGGGTTGCGGCGGCATTCGTTGGCATGGTCGGATTGGTTGCATTTGTCGGGGTCCTGATAGTTCTGCTCAACAGCCGTCTGGACACGGCGGCGGTCATTATCATACTGATGGCCTATCTCGCCGCGGTTTTCCTGATGTTCGCCATCCTGATCGGCCATGTGTGGAAGAACTCAGGCGACATCAGGATAAAGTCGAAAGATCGAGCGGATGAGTACAGAGGTCCCGACGGATTTCGCGGCATTAACACGGCACAACTCGACGAATATCGCGAACCGGTGATGAGCGTCACCGACCGGACTACAAAAATCCTCGAAAATGTTCCGGTGGAGCGAAACTAATTTTTATTTACAGGTTGATTCCGGTTTCATTTCGGCCACGCACTTTCCGCTGCATGTTTCGGTGACAAATGTCATCAGATCTTTGTCTTTGAAGATCGACTCTTGCTTCGATGGCGACCCGGCAGCTTTGCCCTTTGGTGACTCGAGCCAGATGCCGTAACGTATGTCGAATTCGGGATCGGCATCGCGACAGTAATTATTGCAGGCGTTGTGTTTAGATTCACCGGCATCCTTTCCTTTGCCTTCGAATGTTTTTCCTTGATAGGCTACAGTACCGACGCAAGCATCGCTCGCACTACCACCGCAGCCAACCGAGACGGAAAAGAAAATCACGCAAACCAAAATCAACGTCACGACCGAGCCAATGCCATAAAATTTCATCCTGTTTTCCTCCGAAGCTAATCCTCAAGTATGCGCCCTCTAGTTTCAATGACTAGCGGCAATAATGCGAGGCCGATAAGTGGCACAACGCCTACCCAAAACAGTACGCGGATCGCACTGTCAAGGGAATTTGCACCGCCTGCCGCTATACTGCCGACCAGGAACGGCCCAAAGGCAGCAATGAACCGGCCGATGTTATATGTAAAGCCCGAGCCCGTTGCCCGAAGGCGTGTCGGGAAAAGCTCGGGCAGGTAGAATGTAAAGCTGCCAAAAATGCCAAAAACCGAGAGGCCGATGGGAAAATAGAAATAGAGCCGTGTGTGCGGAGCGAGATCGAGGCCAAAGGCGGCCATTATCGAGGCCGCGGCGACGAGGTAAAAGATAAAGAACATCTTTTTCCGCCCTAGATTTTTTGCGATCGGGATGGTCAGCAAAGTGCCAACGAGGCCGCCGAGATTGAAGGAGTTGGTTGCGGTCCTAATCCACTGCTGGCCCATGACCTCGATGGACGGCAGACCGGCGACCCCGGCATTTGTCAGCTCAGTCCATTCTCGCGAAGCCAGGCCCTTGGCGACGATCGGGATAAAGGCATTGCCGCTCCACCATGTGATGAGCGCCGTTACAGCCATGCAGAATCCGCTGATCGTAAGTGCACGGTATTTGGGAGTAAAGAGCTCGGAGATCCGTGCCCGCTGATCGTGAGCAACACGCTGCCAGCGCTCCGGTTCCTTGATAAACAGCCGGACAAAGAACGCCACCGCTGCCGGGATAAGGCCAAACAGGAATACATAACGCCAGGACGAACCCGGATCGGTGAAATAGACGCCCGTAACCTGATAGGTAACAAATGTGGCGAGAAACAAACCGAACGGGGCCGCAGTGTAGAGCAGGGCACCTGCCTCGACGCGACGTTTTTCGGGAACGACCTCGGCAACCATTGCTGCTCCCGCTGCCCATTCGCCGCCGATACCGAGGCTCGCAACGATTCGAAAGAGCATCAGGACCCAAATGTTAGGTGCAAATGCGCACGCCGCGGTGCCTATAGAATAAAGCAGCATCGTCAACAGCAGCGTTTTTGTTCGCCCTTTGCGATCGGCGACCTTGCCAAAAATGATACCGCCAGTCGCCCATCCGATAAGCAAAAGCGAAGTAAAGACGCCGGTCCACCAAAGTGTCGCGGCTCCGGCTTCGGGCGTACCGATCTGTAGGCCAAGCAGCGTCGGCACCGCGTTTGGCGCGACATAGTTCATCAACAGGCTGTCAAAAATGTCGAATCCCCAGCCGAGCCACGCGGCAAAGAGAACTGTCCATTGATAGCCGTTCATGTCGAGCAGCGTTCGCTGTCCGGGGAGGGATGTTTGCTCCATAAATGTCAGGTGATTGTGCTAGTCTTGGAAAATATACTATGGGTAATCACCTATCTTTGCAAGAAAGGTACTCGCCAGAGAGCATCTGCTTTGGCTGTGGGCCGGCGAATGAGAAAGGACTGCATATCAACAGCTTTCCGGACGGCGATGAAATAGTAGCGACATGGCACGCCGAGCCGCATCATCAGGCGTTTCCCGGGATGCTGAATGGCGGCATTATTGGCGTTTTGCTGGATTGTCATTCGAATTGGACTGCCACGTATTTCCTGATGAAACGCGACGATAAGGGCACGCCGGATTGTACCGTGACCGCCGATTTTCACGTCAAGCTGCTGCGGCCGACGCCGAGTGATGCGACGATACATCTGCGAGCCCGCGTGGTCGAATCGAGAGAGGATCGCGCGACGGTCGAGGCCGAGCTGATCGCGAATGACAAGGTATGCGCTACTTGCAGGGGGACGTTTGTCGCGGTGAAGGAGGGGCATCCGGCCTATCATCGCTGGTAGGAAATTTGCCCGCGAATAATGCGAATCGACACAAATAGAAGACAAAATAATTCCTTCCTCTTATTCGCGTTTATTAGAGCTATTCGCGGGCAAAAATCTTTCGTAGTTGTTGATCGAATTCGCCGGTCAAGCCTAGCTTTTCGAGCCACGCGTTTTGCTCATCCATCAGCTTTGGTAAATGAACGACGTCTGACAGGGCGTAATCGACCAATTCATCCGTCCAGACGCCGTCCCATTTGCGGCTGAATTTGGCTCGCTGCGATTTGTCGAGATCGACGGCAAAGTAACGATAGAGCGTTTCGGCGAGCGAAGCGGATTGGTTGGCTCCGCGTGTCAGGACGCGTTCGGCGATCATTGTGTCATAGAAATTCGTGACGGAATAACTGTTTTCGCTGAGAAATTCCAGATCAAACTTTGCATTGTGAAAGATCTTTGTGATGGCGTTGTCCGTGAGAATGTCGGCGAGGCGTCCGAGCGGCACACCCTCGCTGACAGGCACCAGAACATTGAATTCGCCATCCGAGAACTGCACGGAAAAAAGCCGTCCGTGACGGGCGCTGAGGCCCGATGTTTCGGTGTCGCAGCCGATCCGGGCGGCGTTTGAGAGCAGCCGATATGCATTCTCGATCTCGTCTTGTGAGCGTGCGACTAGAATATCCATCTATATGATTGTAAATTACTAATTGCGGCTGCGATAGTTCGATGTCTTCTCTGCGGTCTTTGCGTCTCTGCGGGAGAAATTTCCCGCGAAGCCGCAAAGGAGCAGAGAAAAAGAGTAAAGCCGAACCGCAGTAACTCGTTAATTTAAAATATGCCCGAAAAATTAAGTGAGATCGAAGCCAGGATCGTCGGATCGCTGGTCGAAAAACAGCTAACAACGCCCGAGTATTACCCGCTAACGCTGAATGCGTTGGTCAATGCTTGCAATCAAAAGAGCAACCGCGATCCGGTTGTAGCCTATAACGAAACCACGGTGACGAATACGCTCGAGGATTTGCGGGACCGTAATCTGGTTTATGTTTTTTATGGCAGCACGAGCCGGGTGCCGAAGTATAAACATATGCTGCCGAGCGTGTACGAACTGGAACCGGACGGCGTCGCGGTCATTACCGAGCTGCTGCTGCGCGGGCCGCAGACCGCAGGCGAATTACGCGGACGCTGTGAGCGACTCTATGAATTCTCAGGGCTGGGAGAAGTCCAGGAGACGCTTGACGGCCTGATGCGGCGTGACGAACCGCTCGTCGTAAGGCTGCCGGTCCAGCCGGGGCGAAAAGAGGCTCGATTTGCGCATCTTTTGTTGGGCGAGATAGACATCGAGGCCCTTGCTGCTGCTCATCCGTCGCGAGCCGCGCAGGTTGAGGCGGCCGCCGACCGGATAGGAAAGCTCGAAGAAGCGGTCACGAGTTTACGCGGCGAGGTCGAGGCGTTAAAGCAGACGTTTGAGGAATTTAAGAAACAGTTTGAATAGTCAGAACCGCCTCCGTAAGGGGATTGGACGCGGAGATGACGGGACGCAGAGACGCGGGGAAAGAGGTCGCGGTGTCTCTGCGTCTCTCCCTCCCCGCGTCACAATCCCGCTTACGCAGGCGGTTCTGACCCGTTTTTTAGTTCGTACCTTTCATCTTTCGAACGCCGATCTTCATTTGGACGAGCTGTTCCATCGTCACGTTCGGATCCTCGGCCTTGGCCTTGCGGATAAATTCCGGCTCGATCTTGAAAATGCGGCCCTTGACCACATCTTCGCTGTCGAGGTCGCTGAGGCCGGCGGCTTTTAGCTCGCTGAGATACTCAGGCGTTACCTTGAAGATACGAAATTTCACCAGGCCCTCAAATTCCTGTTTATCAAAACCCATTTCGTGTACCTGACGGACATATTCCGGGTCGATCTTAAAAATACGGGCCTTGACCAGATCTTCCATCGTGAGATTGGGGAAACCGGTCGCCTTCATCTCGGCCATGAATTTCGAATCAACTTTAAAGATCGCTGCCTTGAATAGATCATCCACATCGAGTTTGAAGCCCGACGATTTAAGGTCGTCGGCAAGAGCCGTGGTGACGTTGATCAAAGCGGCGGAGAGCAGGCGGTTCGCGGCTCCGTCATCATGCCTCGACGATTTTTCGAAATCGAATCCGCGGGACCTCATCTCGGAGATATATGACTGATTGGGCGTGAAGCGGAATGTGCCCGAACCTTTGCCATTGGTAAACGTGCCTTCGCATTCGACGGTTCCGGCTTCGCGAACGACGCCAAAGTGGACCTTGCCATTCTCGGTCTTGCTGCGTGTCAGGCCCTGTAGCTCGTTGTATGCGTAGCTCGAACCATTTTGATTATGGCCGTTCGCGGTCCGCCGCTCGAACGAAAGGTGGATCTTGCCTGCATTCTCGGCCCTATCTTCCTTGTCGGAAACCCGCGTGTCTGCCGTCCAGGTGCCCGTAATGGGCATCTGGGCGACGATCACGACTGAGCCGACCACGATAATGATGAACATAAAAGCCGAAAGGCTCAAAACGATGCGCATTAAATTTTTACTCATTTGAAAACCTCCAAAAAATACCTTCGAATTTGCGAGTTGCTTTACAGGAGAGAAACACCGTGTCGGGCGGTTTTGTGACAAGAAATTTGCGAACAGGTCAGAACCACCTGCGTAAGGGGGCGGGATTATGACGCGGGGAGGGAGAGACGCCGCGACACCGGGACCTCTTTCCCGGCGTCTCTGCGTCCCGTCATCTCCGCGTCCAATCACAACGCCCGCTTACGCAGGCGGTTCTGACAAACGGGCAAAAGCGTCGCCGGTAAATTTGAAATGATTTTCGCCTTTGTTATGCTTGGCTCCGTGTTTTAGATAAAACGTTACGGCGGGTGTATTCCATTCGAGGACCTGAAAATCGATGCGGGTCATGCCGCGTGAGCGGGCAATGCGGGCTATTTCCCGCAGCATTTTTTCGCCGAGATTTAATCGCCGGTATTCGGTGGCAATATAGATGTCCTCAAGATACAGGCCGCGTTCGCCGCGAAAGCTGGAGAAATTTGGGTAGAACAGCGCGTAGGCGACCGGCGTCGCCACGTCAAGAGCGACCAATCCTTCGACAAATCCGCTTTCTCCAAATATCGCGTCATGGAGACGCTGCTCGGTGACCTCGCAGTATTCGGAAAGGTTTTCGTACTCGGCAAAATCACGAAGTAGACGGACGATATCGCCAAGATTCTGTTCGGAGACATTTCGTATCGATATCTGCATAAAAAGGCCGTCCCTGATTTTATCAGGCACGGCCCTTGAAAGTCATTTTCCCTAAAACCTTATGGTTTTTTCTTTGCAGGCAATTTCTGCGGGGCCATCTTCAACGATTTCAAGTAATCGACAGTATCTTTTACGCTCTGCTTCAATTCCTTTACGCTTTGCGAGTCGGTTGCTGAAACAGGGGAGATCTCAGTATATTTCTGCATGTAATTGAGCCCCTCCTGCTCTTTTTCTTTATCCTCCGGTACTGTCGCCGCGCCCTGAGCAAAAAGGCATAGGCCAAGTCCGGCCATTGCTTCCGCCTGATCGGGCTTGGTATCAAGGATCTGTTTGTATGCGATAACGGCCTTTCCATAGTCACCCGTTAGCCGCATAATGTCGCCGAGGGCCATCTGAGCCGCGAGTTTTTTCACCGGATCGGCCTCCATGGCGACGTAAGCGGTGATCACCTTTTCGGCGTCCGCTGCCTTGGTGGTATCCACGCCGCTCACGGCTTTAAGGCGGTGGATCTCGGTGGCGGCGGCATAAAGGTCCATTTGCAGGGTTTCACGCCTTTTGCCTTCGGCAGCGTCGGCTGGGGCTGGGGCCTCGGCGGCTTTGATCACCTTGATCGCGTCCTGAAAGGCCGCGAGAGCGTCATCGTAGCTTTTATTCGCTTCCTGATATTTTGTTTTCCTGACCTCCGGGTCAGGCTGGGTCGCACCTTCCCTATAGAGCTTAAAGCCCTTTGCTTTTAATGCAATAACCTTTCCGTTCAGTAGAATTGGCGTGCTGCCGACATAATCAGGTACGGCGGCTACACCTTCGCTGAATTTGGAGATGGCCAGATCGTAATTCTCTGCCTTTAGAGCCGCATTGCCTTCTTCGTTAGATTTTCGAGCGATCTCGTCGGCGGCCTGGATGTTTTTGTTCTTTTCGGTGATCTCGGCGTTCTTTTTTGCGAACTCTTCCTGCTGTTTCTTTTCTTCCGCAGTGGGTTGGGGGGGAGCGCTAGGAGCGCCGGGGCCACTGGGCGAGGGCGCTTTCGCGCGGGACCCTTTGCGAACTTCATCCTCAGTTAACTTGCTGCCGTCACCCGGAGACATCGTGATGATAAGCCTTTCCTGGCCCGCTTTTACGCCGGGTTGGATCGTTGGAGCGCAACCAGGTGCACTCACCCCAAAGGCATAAGTTCCGCCAAACGGAATACCGGCAAAGCTGAATTCACCCTTTTTATTGGTTTTGGCCGAGGGGAATCCCGATTTGATATCGATCCGGTAAACCTCGATCAACGCATTGGCGACCGGTTCGCGGGTGCCGTCGGCCTTTTTAAGCTCGACTGTCCCGTTGACGGGAGCCGTCTGACCAAAACTCGTAACGTACCCAACCAATAAAAGGGCACAAACTATAACTAAACTAGACTTTCGCGACATTGAATTCCTCCGGAAATTAAAAAACATCTTATAAAGGCTGTTTTAAGATGCCAGACTCCAAACAAGAGTTTGTTGTTTTATCGTTATTCTAACCCAATCCGCCAAAAAAATTGAAGTAAGACGGACGATATGTGAAAAATAACCTGACCGAGCGAGATTCAAAAGCTTATGCCGCTATGGTATCTTAAACGTTTCAAACGCGCTTGGGTCCACGGGTTGGGAGATTGATGACACACAGAATATATAATTTTAGTGCCGGTCCGGCCGTGCTGCCGGTGCCCGTGCTCGAAAAAGCACGGGATGAAATGCTCTCGCTAAATGGCATCGGAATGAGCGTTATGGAGATCAGCCATCGCTCAAAGCATTTCGCGGCGATCCTTGAATCGGCCGAAAACGGCATTCGCGAGCTTTTGCGGGTTCCGGCCAATTACAAGGTCCTTTTTTTGCAGGGCGGGGCTTCGCTACAATTTTCGATGGTGCCAATCAATTTTCTCGGAGCCGGTCAAACAGCCGATTACATAGTCACAGGTTTCTGGGGACGCAAGGCCCTAACGGAAGCCCAGCGTTGCGGAAACGTAAATGTTATTTATTCGACGGCGGAAAATGGATACACATCCTTGCCGGAACAGGCCGATTTAAATTTTAGCCCGGATGCCCGATATGTCCATTACGTAGCGAACGAGACGATCGAGGGGGACGAGTTCAAATACGACATTGATGGAAGCGGCGTGCCCGTTGTCTGTGACATGTCGTCGAACATCCTTTCAAAACCTATCGACTTCGATAAATACGCCCTGATCTATACCGGCGCGCAAAAAAATATCGGGCCGAGCGGCATCGCAATAGTAATTATCCGTGAAGACATGCTTGAGCGGATACCCAACGGGCTCCATTCGCTGCTCGATTACCGTGTGATCGCGGAAAACGGTTCGATGGCCAACACGCCGAATACATGGTCGATCTACATGGTCGACCTAGTTTGCAAATGGCTAAAGGGCGAGGGCGGAGTGACTGCGATGCAGGAGCGGAATATCAAAAAAGCGGCTGTTTTGTACAACGCTATCGACTCGAGCGACGGTTTTTTCAGGGGTCATGCAAACCGTGACGTTCGCTCGGTGATGAACGTAACATTTCGCCTCGCGACGGATGAGCTGGACGAACAGTTTTGTCGCGAAGCAACCGCCGCCGGACTCGACGGATTAAAAGGCCATCGCTCGTTAGGCGGGGTCCGGGCATCGATCTATAACGCGTTCCCGAGCGAGGGCGTCACAGCTTTGGTCGAATTTATGGCGGATTTCACCCAGAAAGCCGGCTAACGAAGGCCAAGTTGCCGGGTCGTCTACCATACCAGGAACGCGGAAGCTCGGAAAACCAGGCTGGCGACCCCGGTCAGCTTCAGGCGTCGGTTAGCAGGAT
>JAYVDQ010000072.1:0-3236 GCA_043749325.1 Chloracidobacterium sp.
ACTATGCAAGACGCTGGACGCCCAGATCGCGGCCGCAACCGAAAGCGTAAAGAAATATACCGATAAACCGCGGATCGCCGTCATCCATTTCGGACGAGCGTCAAACATCTATATGGTGGTTGGCAAGACCGGCGGCGAAGGCGGCGGAACCGGCAAAATGATAGAATGGGTTGGTGGCGAAATGGCCGTCGATGCGGCCGGTATGCAGCGTATGGGTTCGCCCGAGCTGATCGCCCAGGCAAATCCGGACATCATTCTGGTTACAGATTTTGGTTTTGACCGAACCGGCGGCTCGACCGATGAGATCAAGGCTTTGCCCGGCGTTGCAACGTCAAATGCGGCAAAAAATAATAGGATCTATCGCATCGAGGAAAATCAGCTAATGTACTTTGGCCCGCGTACAGGCGAAAATATTGAGAAAGTGGCCGCGATAATTCATCAAAAATAGAGGAGCTCGTTTGCGGCTACGCCGCTCTATTTGCGGAAAAGCTCCGCTTTTCCGAGGTGTTCAAAAACAGTTTTGGCGGCTGGGTCGCCGCACGATCATAATTTGTCTCGCTCAAACCCTGGAATATTTCTTTCACTATTAGCGGCAGCGATGCTCCTCTCACTGGCCGCGTCGATCCGATTCGGGGCGATAGATTTTTCGATCTCCGACATCGTCGGAGCTTTTTCGTCTCTGCTGCCGGGCCACGCCGAAGCAACCCTTGATCAGCGTATTTTCCTCGAACTTCGATTGCCTAGAGCGTTTCTTTGCGTTCTTGTTGGCGCTAGCCTCGGCATTGGCGGCACGCTGATGCAAGCGTTGTTTCGCAATCCGATCGTCGAACCAGGACTCGTTGGCACCTCAAGCGGGGCGGCATTTGGCTCGGCAATGTTCTTCGTGGTCGGCGGAACACTCAATATTCCTACAAGCGTCTACAGCCTGCCAATAGCCGCGTGCCTTGGCGGTATAATCTCGACATATCTGGTATTTTTGCTTGCCCGCTCACGAGAAGATGGCCGCGCGTCGATCGTCATGCTGCTGCTGACAGGCCTCGCGGTAAATGCTCTGTTTATGAGCGCGATCGGATTTCTGTCATATATCGCCCGCGACCCGCAGGCTCGTTCGATCACGTTTTGGAGTCTTGGAACGTTGTCGGGAGCAAGTTGGCCTGCGGTCCAGATAGTCGGAGCTACAACGATCGGCGGTTCTGCTGTCGCACTTCGCTACGCTAAGCAATTAAATGCGTTAATGATCGGCGAAGAAGAAGCGACCTATCTCGGCGTCAACGTCAACAAACTCAAATGGATCGTTCTATCGATCAACGTCGTGATCGTCGCCGTCGCAACTGCGTTCACCGGCGTTATCAGCTTTGTCGGCCTGATCGTCCCGCACATTTTACGAATGCTGCGCGGAGCCGATAACCGTTTTCTTATTTTGGGAAGTGCCTTGCTCGGAGCAACGCTTCTGAGCCTCGCCGATCTTATCGCACGCCTTAGCCTGCGGCCCGCCGAGCTTCCAATAGGCATCGTCACGTCAGCGGTTGGTGTCCCGATATTTCTTTATCTGTTACGGCGGCGTCAGTATATTTTCTGATCCAATTGACGGATTAATTGTGTTAACAGCTACCGATATAACTTTTCAGGTTGGCACCAAGGCTCTCATCTCTGATGTGTCGGTGAAGTTCGAGCCTGGCAAGCTGCATCTGATCATCGGCCCGAACGGTGCCGGAAAATCGACCCTTATCAAGGTCTTAGCAAGACTCATGCGTCCAAAAACCGGCACCGTCGAATACGAAGGCGTCGACGTTTCTCAAACAAGCGAACCAAACCTCGCCAAACGCCGCGCCGTTCTCTCGCAAGCCATCGAGGTCGCATTCCCGATGTCCGTCCGCGAGATCGTCATGATGGGCCGCTACCCGCATTTTACCGGGCGTCCGGGAAGCGTTGACGACAAAATTGTAGATGAGTTGATGGAGTTTTTTGACGTAACCGAATTTTGTGATCGCAACTACCAAACCCTCAGCGGCGGCGAACGTCAACGCGTAAATTTCGCTCGGGTTCTCGCTCAACTCTGGCGGCGTGATTCACAACCTGCAGCTGAACCCTCGGGGTGTCGCTACCTATTTCTCGATGAACCGCTGACCTTCCTCGACATCCATCACCAGATCGAATTCATGAACAAGATCCGCGATTTTACCGACGCAACCGATGTCGTCACCGTCGGCGTGGTCCACGACCTAAACCTCGCCGCCCGCTTTGCCGATCAAATTATATTGTTAAATCAGGGACGCGTCGTCACAAGCGGAACCGCTACCGAGGTGCTCACCGCCGACCGCATTCGCGAGGTATTTCAGGTAGAAACGACATTCATTCCCGTCGAGAAAACCGGCTTGCATCTGGTTTTTGATTGAGAAGCCGGAAATTAGAATTGAATTAATAGGAATGTTACTCAGGTCCGGCGTTTCTATTGAAAATCGGGAACAGCCATAAAATCTACTTCAAAACTTAATATCAATACTCACAACTTACTTGTTTCGTTCTTCAAGTTCCTCGACATCGAGCAAGTCTTTCAGTCGGCCAGCCGCTCGTTTATTGGTTAGAAGGTCTTCGTATCCAATAAGTGTAATGGAAATATCATCGACCTTAACCGTTACGTGATTAGCGTAACACTCGTCAAATTTTACACCGTCGATGTCGGTAGAGACTTCCAGTCGAAACGGAGGAAAGCCCATTCTGAGAATCTTACCTAACTGTAAAAGCACTGGAAGACTCTGCTCTTTTTTTGCGTAGCCGAATTCTTCGAGTGCTTCGGCTGTGAGGATCGCGTTCTCGTTCGAAAAACGAATCCAGATATCCATATCACCGGTTGAACGCGGATAGCCGTGGTATCCGACCGCATACCCGCCAATAAGTAAATACTCAACCTTTTTTTCGTTCAGCAACTTCAAAAAATCCTTGAAGTCCGCGCTGACCTTCATCGTAGCCATAGGCGATCTGACGCATCATTTCGAGTGCAGTTAGCCGTTCTTCCGGAGTAAGCGATTTCCAATACTCCCGATCCGAAGCATCCCGTTCCTCAAAACTATTAAAGACCCGGATCTTGGTCCGATCAACTTTCATTGAAACTATCTCGTCGATTTTACTCATTTCAAAAACTTCGTATCAAACGCCCGCGGCAGCAGGTCTTTCATCTGCACGGTTTCCGTGTTTCCGTGAAGATTCGCAAGAACGACGGGAATATCGCCGCCGAA
>JAYVDQ010000073.1:0-5098 GCA_043749325.1 Chloracidobacterium sp.
AACCGGCGTCTTAACTTTGTACGGCTTGAAACTCTTAATACGGCCCATTGCGGTTTTCACTTTCTCGCGAATAAGGTCATAGGCAGCCTCGGGCATCATAGTTTTTGCGGAATGGAAGCCGTAATTCCATTTCACGACCGCTCCCTCGATATCGCCGACCGCCGTCGTGACTTCCTTGACCGCGGCATCATCGCCGGAGACCATGATCACCGGCACGTTAAAATGGCCCGCGACCGCTGCATTAAAGCTCCCTTCGGACATCGAGACGTTATTCAGCCGGATGTCGGTCAGCTTCGCGCTGGAAAGTGTGTGGGCCCGGACACCTTGAGGATTGGTAGTGCTTGCGTGATAGCCGATAAAAATAACTCCGTCAAAAGTCTCGTCAATTCCCTGCATCATCTCCAACGGACGCGGAAAGCCGCGGACAAGCAGGACATTTTTCGGCAGTTTTTCGATCAATAGATTCTCCGCGTTGCCATGCGAATCGCTTAGCACCACCTCAGTCGCTCCGCCCGCGAATGCGGCCTCGATGGCGGCATTCGCTTCTTGTGTCATGAATTCACGGAAGCGTTCATATTCAAAGCCGGTTGGAGTCAACTGATCGATCGTGACAACCCCAACGACTCCCTCCATGTCCACAGAGATGTATATTTTCATTTTTTTTACTTGTGCCTCGGCAGCGTGGACCACTCCAAACAACATAAGCGTCAAACAAATCAAACCGAATTTTATTTTCATATTTTTCGCTCCGTGTTCGGCCCAGGCTGCTTTGTCGTCGGGACGCAGGCCTTCTGCTTGTATAATCCTTTAATATTAGGGAGTTCGACCAGGCCCGTAGATCACCTTTCCCGGCTTTGCCCCGGTATGCTTTCCGTGGTCAACAACTACCTGGCCGTTGACGAGCACGTAATCGATACCAGTCGGGGTCTTGTACGGGTACTCGTAAGTGGATTGGTCTTGAATTTTGTCATAATCAAAAATGACCACGTCGGCCCAGCAACCTTCCTTAATCAAACCGCGTGAGGGCAACCGCAGCCGCGCCGCGGGCCAGGAAGTCATCTTGCGTATGGCATCTGGAAGAGTAATAACGTGCTTATTACGGACATATTCCGCGATCAGGCGAGGAAAATTTCCAAAACTTCGCGGGTGGCCCGCTCCAACTGTATTAGGATCTTCCAATTTGAGCGAAGCCGCTGCGTCGCTGCCGAGACTTACCCAAGGAAACTTCACCGCAGTTTCAATATCCTGTTCGCTCATCATAAAATAGAGTGCCGAAACCCGGCCGTTAGCCTGTAGCACCAGATCAAAAGCAGTGTCCGCGGGATCTTTCTTCCATTCCTTTGCGATCTGTGCAATGCTCTTGTTTTCAAACCGCTTATTGTCTGTATTTCCTGCACCGACCAGCATTATATTTTTCCACCCGCCTGCCGCCTCAACAATATTCCACCAACCGGGCGAGCCAGTCTTTATCTCTTTCTTAAGGCGGGCTCGTGTCGCCGGATCTTTAAGCCGCTCCATCAATTTTGCGTTCCCGCCGTCGGATGCCCATGATGGGATCACAGCCGCAAGAGTTGTGCCGCCGGCGGTGTAAAGATACATATTTGCCGCTACATCGACGCCGCGGCCCCGAGCCGCGTCGATCGTTTTACCCGCTTCAACCATCAGCTTTCCCCATCCGGGTGCGTATGCTGCCTTGAGGTGATATATCTCGACCGGTAATTGACCTTTTTCGCCGATGGTAATAGCTTCATTAATTGCTTCGATCAGTTCTTTGCCTTCTCCGCGAATGTGGCTGATATAAAGGCCGCCGTATTGTCCAGCGACTTTCGCCATCTCGGCGATCTCTTCAGTTTTTGAGTAACTTGCCGGCGGATATATCAGCGCGGTCGAAATTCCCATCGCCCCGTTTTTCATTGCGGTTTCGATGATGGCCCTCATCCTGGCAAGCTCGTCTGGTGTGGGGTCTCGGGAATCCTGGCCCAAAACGGCCACACGTGTCTGCGTTTCGCCATAATACGTGCCGAAATTCATACTAATACCGCTTTTTTCAAGCGCTGCGAAATATTCTGCGAGCTTATCCGCCGCAACCGGTGCTCCGCCCTCACCTGCAATCCCTGTCGTCACACCTTGCAGCAATTTGCTTTCAGCTAAACCGTTTCTGGGAAGAACGCCCCCGGATTGATCCTGCATGTCGATCCAGCCCGGCGAAACATGTCGTCCAGTCGCATCGATCTCGCGTTTGCCTTTACCCTCGATCTTGCCAATTCGGACAAAGCGGCCGTCTTTGATCGCGACATCTGCCAATACCGATGGATTGCCCGCCCCGTCCAGCACCCGGCCGTTTCGTATGACAAGGTCATACATCGGTTGGTCAGCTTGTGCTGCAATCGGTGCGGCAAGCAAGCTCAAGATCAGCAGACCAATTAGAGATAGAGTAAAAATGCTCCGGATAGAATTCTTCATTTCTTGTCTCCAGCAGTATTTCGCGAAACCGCCGCGGTCTTTTGGTCAGCGGAATATTTTTTCATCAGGTCCATTGCTCGATCGGCCAACTTAAAGAGGTGCGGATGTGCCCGGTTTCCGTTGGTAAGGATAGCGAAGCCAAACTTACGGTCACGATTTCCAAGTAAAAATGCCGTGTAGCCGGAAAGGCTTCCACTGTGGGCAAAATACCGGTCGCCGTCTCTCACCTGGGTCCACCAGGTCAATCCAAAGCCGGCGGTCTCGTTGCCCCAAATTCCTTCGATCCCGCCTTTGAACTGATCGAATTGCCGCGTCATCATTTGATTCATGGTCGCTTCGCTGACGATGCGTTTGCCCCTGAAAATTCCACCGTTGAGATTTGTGATCAACCAATTTGATTGGTCCAAAACAGTACCGTAAACGATTCCAGCCGGAAACACTGCGGCCCGGATTCGAACGGTTGGCGTTTGGCGGCCCGTTTTCTCATCAACAACGTAAGGCAGGGACAAACGTTCGTCCATATCGGGTGTCAAGTCGAACGCCGTGCTTGTCATCTCAAGCGGTTTGAAAATGTGATCCTGAATATATTGTCTGTAAGGGACGCCGGACAATTTTTCCACCAAATAGCCGACAAATGTAAATGCGGCGTTCGAATATTCCACCTTCGTCATCGGCGGATGGCCCACTTTGAGCGATTTCCGAACGAACTCGTCGAGTTTCAACGGCGCGTCGTTGCTCCACAGTGGCACCGCGCCGAAATCGCCGTCGAGACCGGAGGTGTGGGTTAACAGATGCCGAAACGTTACCGGATTTTTCGGATCATCGCCCTGGATCGTAAAATCGATATATTTGCTTACCGGATCATCGAGTTTAAATTTGCCGTCTTCCATTAGCTGAAATAAGGCAATGGTGGACATTGCCTTAAAAGTCGAACCGATCAGATAGACCGTCTCGGGCGTAGCCGGTGTTCTTGCCCAGAGATTCGATTCTCCGTATGCTCCCGTCCAGATCACCTTATCGCCCGAAATTAATGCGATCGATGCCGAGGGAATCTTTCCTTCGATCATTGCCTGCCGGATCGCGGGTTCTAATTCAGCCGTGACCTTTTTAACATCGACAGTTTGTCCAACCAAAACTGCCGGGAAAATTCCCAAAACGACCAACGCCAAGATGGTCGAAAGGAAAGCCCGCAAGCGAAATTTTTGTCGTTTGAATCTATTCATATCGGTATATATTTGAATAATCGGTCAGGGCCGACTGACGCAGCGGATGGTTAATTCTCATAAGCTCGCGGCCGGCAATTACTTCGCGGATCCAAAAACCGGCAGAGCAATATACGAAGCCTGTTGGCCTGAGCGGTAAACCCGCTGGGTCGCTTTCTGAAAGTCGGACTCTTTCGCCAGGAAAATGTTTTGAACGAATTTCTGAGGATTGCGGTCGATCACCGGGAACCAACTGCTCTGCACTTGGACCATTATGCGGTGTCCTTTCTTAAACACGTGGTCGTTCGCCGGAAATCCGATCTTGTAATGCTGCACCGAATTTGCGGGAATCGGCACAGGCTTCTCCAAGCTATCGCGATAACGGCCGCGGAGCACGTCGCCTGTGATCATAAGTTCGTAGCCGCTCATGGTTGGATCAGCCGTATAGTTTTCGGGGTAGACGTCGATCAACTTAACGATCCAGTCACTATCAGTGCCGGTTGTGGAAGCAAAGAGATTGGCCGTTATTTTTCCCGAGACGGTAATGTCATCGGTGAGCGCTTCGGTCTCCCAACTTAATACGTCGGGGCGGTCCGACGCAAATCGCTGATCGTTGACCTGCCACGTTGTCCAACCCGATTTCAGCAGTATCGGACGCTGCCGATACGGGACCGGATTGTTCGGGTCCGAAATATAGCTGTCGAAAGCCGAAGCATCTTTCGAAGTCGGCGGCTCGAACGAAAGCCCACCTTTCTCTTGAAAATATAACGACCGTCCGACTACATTTTGTTTTGGAGGCCAGGCGTCGTTACGTACCCATTTGTTATCTCCGGTTCGGAATGTCAGTGCCTCTGGTAAATTCGGGTCCGGCTTGTCTTTCAGGTAATGGGCCATAAATTTGGCCATTACCTCTTTTCGATAATAGACGGAGGTCTCGCTCCCAAAATCGACCGGCCCGAGCTTGCGTCCATCGCTTCTAGACCAGCCGCCATGATTCCACGGGCCAACGACCAGGAAGTTCTTATGCTCGGTATCATGCCGTTCGAGCAGTTCGTAGATCGTTATCGGGCCGTAAAAATCCTCCTGGTCCCACCAGCCGGCGACGTTGAGCGTCGGCACCGTAACGCGATTGAGCCACGGCGCAAATCCCTGCCGTTTCCAAAATGCATCATAATCGGGATGATTTACAAAATCATTCCACGTCGGCAGCCCTTTCTTAAAATATTTAGCATCCGCATTCGCGAGCGGGCCAAGCTTCAAGTACCACTCGTAAACGTCATAGTTATTAACGAGACCGGCAGTATCGGTAATTTCCTTTGACGATTCCATCATGTAGGTGTATTCGAGGCCGTAACTAAGCCGAAACGCGCCGTTATGATGAAAGTCGTCGCCGATCCACATGTCGGCCGGTGACGCCGCCGGAACGGCCGCCT
>JAYVDQ010000074.1:0-12706 GCA_043749325.1 Chloracidobacterium sp.
AGCATCGGAGCCAGCGACGGCGTAAAGATATCGCAGGAAGCAAGCGGGATCAAATCCAATGTCGTCGTCGGAAACTATTGACCGATCATCCCAGAACTACTTACCTTTCGGGCGTAAAATTATAGACAATATAGCCTTTCCCTTTGGTTGGCTGGTTTTCCACCATCGCCGGATTAAATTTGGACTTCCGTGCGGCTTCTTCGGCGGCTTGTCTTAGGAGCTGGTGTCCACTGGCAGCTTTTGCGGACGTGACATTACCGGCTTCGTCAACTATCACATCAACAACAACCCGGCCGACGATACGCGATTTTACCGCGAAGTCCGGATACAAAGGCGTGACCATTTTTGTGGCCGAAGCTTTAGTCAGCGCACCGAGATCGACAAATTCGGGTTTGGGTGGTGCTGTGACCGTTGGCGATGGAGCGACGATGGGATCGGGCTTCTCTGCGGCTGCTAAGGCCTTGGCTTTCGCATCTTTAATGCGGGTGGCTCCAGACTTGACAAACTCGTTGCCAGGCTCGATTTCAAGTGCTTTATGATAATCCGTGACAGCCCTGTCTAAATCGCCCTTTTTCTCAAATGCCGCACCACGGTTGGCGTAAGCAGCTACATTTTTGGGCCTTAGCTCGATCGCCTTGTCAAAATCCGCGAGGGCAAGGTCGTAGGATTGCTTGTTCGAGTAGGCGAGGCCGCGGCCCAGAAAGGCTTCGGGTGATTTGGGATCCATTTCGATGGCTTTTGTATAGTCGGCGACGGCTGAATCGAAGTCGCCTTTTGAGAGGTCCGTGTCGGCACGTTTCTCGTAGAAGGCAAAATCAGGTGGCGGCGGTGCGACGGGTTCGGCCTTTGGTTTTGTTTCGACGGGTGGCGTAACTACGGAGTTGATCTTTACAATATGGCTTTTCTGACGGATCGAATCAATGAGATTACGGTCGGCTCCGGTATCGGTCAATTCTTTCTCGATCTCCGGCGTCAATGAAAATGTAACGCCTCTGACGACCACGGCCTCGGCCAGGATCTTGTTCCGCTCCGGAAGCGTAACTTTTTTCGAGCGCAAGGCGATCAGAATATCGGCGAGCATCAGTTGATTAGGCTGGGCGGCCGCGTTATTTGAAAAGGCCGTGAAAATGAAAATAAACGAGACGATCGATACGAGAGCGACAATCGCTCGATACGATCTGGACGGTGCTATTAATGTAGGCTCTTTCATATATTCCTCGGTGTATCTAGCGGGATCTGCGGCCGCTTACGCGAGCCGATCCAATTAATGATCATTGATCAGATCGTCAACCGTCACCGCCTTCTTCGGAGCCGGTGTCTTGGCCGGAGCCGGAGCGACCGGTTTCGTGGCCTTATCCTGCACCGCGTTTCGCTGAACGGGTTTTGTGTTTTTATCGGGAGTAACTGTCTCCGGCACCGTTGAGACGGTTGGCGTTTGGGCTGCCGGCGATTGCGTTGGTTCCGTTGAATTTCGGTCATCCGATACCGGAGGCTGGATATCTGTTTGCTGGGGGATGCTTATCGGCTGAGCGGCCACGGATGTCGAGGCGGCAGCGGAATTGGAAGTGGTCATTTTCCAAATGCCGACGGCCGCACCCGCGAGCAGGACGACAACCACGGCAATGGCAGGCACACGCCATTTGGAACTGCTTGCCTGATAGTCGCTGCCCGGCATTTCAAAATCCATCGTGTTTTTCTCGTTGTCTGCCGACAGATCGATGGCAATATTTTCGTCAGGCATTGAGTTTTCCGGTACGTCAAGCAAATCGCTAAGATCGACTGCCGCCACAGCCGGAGTTTCTACAAGTTCGAGTTCCAGCAAGGCCGGTTCGGCTTCGTTCTCCTTTTCGGCCATTATTTTTGCCGCAAGTTCTCGTGCCTCATCTTTTTCACGCTGTTTTTGCTCGTTTTCTAAGTGGTTGCGTTCTTGCTCGGCTGCCTCCAGCCGGTGCTGATCGAGCTTCTGGCGGGCTTCTTCGGCCTCGCGTTCCATCCGCTCCTGTTCCGCCCTCTGGTGTTCCATTTCGGCATCAAGCTCAAGACGCCGTTTTTCTAACTGCATTCGCTCATTTTCCAGACGTTCCTGCTCGGCTTCGATCTGGAGACGGCGTTCTTCGGCGCTTAGCAAATTTTGAATGCCGGCAGGTGGGTCATCTTTTGGTGATTCTTCTATTATTTGGAGATCAAGATGATCTGGCAACTCTTTAGCTTCGCGCTCCTTAACCCGGGCGGCCGCGGTGTGCAATATCTGCCGAAGGATCACGGCCGAGTAGAACCTGTCTTCGCGGCGAAGCGACATCGATTTCAATATCACATCGGATATTTCGGGAGGGACGGCCGGGTTGAGTTCGGCGGGGTCAGTCAGCGGATCGGGTTTGCACTCGAGAGCGGCAATTGAGCGATCAAGGGCATCGGGTGGAACCGTACCGGTAAGCACGCAATAAAGTGTCGCACCGAGCGAATATAGATCGGTTGCGGCGCTCAACGGCTGTAGGAGCCACCTCTCCGACTCCTCGTCATAGTGATTAAGTATGACCCGCTGGGACAATGCATCCAGCCCGTCCCAAAGCTGCTCCAGAGGCCGGTAATTGACACCGCTGTCTTCCGATGATGGGGTACTGTCGGTATGCGGGCATGAAGTCAAAAGCTTGACCGTAGAGTTTGACGTTAGTTTTACATTTTCCGGTCTGATATCGCCGTGAATTATCGGCGTCACAAGCGTGTGTAGATACTGGAGAGCGTCGAGCAGTTGGTCCGCCCATGATAGTACATCGGACAGCGGTGGCCGTTGCTCGCCCGGCTCAAGAAATTTTTTCAGGTCGAAACCGGTCACGGGTTCGAGCACGAGATATTGCCGGTCAATGTCCGCAAAGTAATCCTGAACGCTGATGAGCGATTCGTGCTTAATTTCTGTCAGGGTCTTGGCACCGCCGAGAAACGCCGAATTTATCGCTTCCATCTGGCTCGATGTCGTGACTTTGCCGAGGCTGCCAACAGTTTCCTTAAGCACCACGGTCGTGTTGCTGACGGTATCGTATGCCTCGTACATTCCGCCGGTGCCGTCCTGTTCGAACGTATTTACTATCCGGTAACGTCCCTTATTTACGAATTGATCGTTTGAGAGCATAGATTATTGGCCTGATCCTTTGAGATTCTTTTCGATCATGTGGCAATAAATACCAACATAGTTAAAATAAATTTAACATATCTTGCAAGTGTTCGTCTATCAAAAATTGTGAGAGGCAGCGGCAGGCTTTTTCGATCGGACAGGCGGTATTTGAGGAACTTTATAGATCGTCCGGAATGTATTTAATCGAGGTTTTACGAGCGGGAGCTTTTATCGAATGTCTTTCTAAAATCTTCACCTTTAATAATAACGGTTTTGCACATTTCATAGAGGCGTGAGCGGGCGCGGACTCCGATCCGATCTTCGAGAACATCCTCTCGGGCATCGGGGCGCTCGTCGAGGTAATTTGTCGTGAAAATTGTAAATTTCTTCTCGTTGTACCGGGTGTTAATGATGTGGGTCATCGTGTCCCTTACCCAATCGGTTGGTTTCGACGCCCCGAGTTCATCGAGGACCAGGATCTCCGCGCTCAAAACCGGGGCCAGCACACTAAGCTCGGAGGATTGAGTGGTGGCGTTGTAAGAATCCTGGATTTCTTTCAAAAGGGAGCTAAATTCGTAGAAAAGGCAGGTAAATCCTCGCTCGGTCAAACCTTTAAGTATCGAAACTGCCAGATGGGTCTTTCCGACGCCGACAGTTCCCATCAGAAGCAGACCTTGGTCAACCGCCGGATACTCCTTGACAAAAATTAACGAGCGGTTGAGCGCTGCCGTTTGAGACGGGGTTTGTGCTTTGTAGTTATGAAAATGAAATCCGTCGTAGCGTTTGGGTAGCCGAACGCTCTCAAATTGCCCCGTTTGTTTCTTGAGCCGGCGGCACGCACAGATTCTCGCACCCTTGCCCGAAACGATCTCCATCCCCGTGTCGAAACACAAAGGACATTCGTCGACGGGGGCATCGACCTCATCCGGATCGGTTTCGGCGAGCTTTGGAACGGCTTTGAGCCTATGATTTTTCGCGTTTTCCTGGGGCATTTTTGTTGGGCGTCGGACCAGATTCTTGGATTATAGCACCGGGCGGTTCGAATTCAAGTTTGGCCTTCCGATGCGAGGTAGGCGTTATGATATATTATTTCGGAAGCAGCAGTTATGAGCATTATTCGCAGCGTATTGATAAGACTGGGTTTAGCCGATCTGAGCGTGGAGCGTGAGGCGATCAGCGTAATGCTGCTCGACGACGATACCCGCCGTCACAGGTGGTTTGTCAAAAGATTTGCCGGCGACATTCTCGATATCGCTGAAAATGTCGAGGAAGCAAAACAATTGCTGACGGAATGTAATTACGACGCCATCTTCCTCGATCACGACCTCCTGCCGCACCACTACGAATCCAATGACCATGACGACAGCGAAAATACCGGTTATGCCATTGCCGAATGGCTCAACGAGCATCCGCACGTCCAACGAGCCGCCACGATCATCGTCCATACGAGAAACGCCGACGCCGCCATTACTATGGTCGAAAAACTTCGCGAATCGGGCCGAAATGTCGAATACTGCGCATTCCCCTACCTCGATCTGAAAATCAAGAACTATTGGAAACGCTAAGAAAAGGGAAAAGGCGCCGAAGAAAACGACTCCGGCCTTTACTATCTAATTATCTAAACCAGCAGGTCAATTCGCTGTTGCCGTTTTCTGGTTTAAGCCAACGGCCCTTTAAGCCCGTTAAAACTGGCAGAGAGTTATATACTGCTCCGATCCCACGCCCTGAAGTGACGTGGCTATGTGCCGCTTTCGCGGTTTGACCTTGCGTAAATAAACGGATTCTTGTAAGATATTCGTTTGCTACGATGCGTAGGCGACGTGTCAAGTGGGTTTCGCACCCACTTTTTCTTTTGGTCGAGAGCCATGGATAAGCATCTTATATCCGAGCGTGTTGAAAATATCGCCGCCAAGGTCGCCGGGGCCAATGGCGTAGAGCTTGTCCATGTCGAGATCGCGGGGACAAAGCGGGATGTTGTGTTGCGCATCTATATTGATAAACCGGATGGCGTGACGATCGAAGATTGCTCGCTGTTTTCGAAGGCGGTCGAGGATATCCTCGAGATCGAGGATTTTATCCCGTCGCGATATGTGCTTGAGGTTTCATCACCGGGAATCGAACGCGAACTTTATTCGCTGGCGGATTTTGTTAAGTTTGCCGGGCAGCTTGCCAAGGTGAAAACAAACGTCGAGATCGACGGGCAAAAGACATTTGTCGGAGAGATCCTCGCGGTTGATGAAGACAAGATCGAGATCGACGACCGGACGATAGGAACGGTGAGTTTCAACTACCGGGACGTCGCCAAGGCAAATTTGAAAATTGATCTGGCGAAAGAATTTAAGAGCCGGTAACAGGGCTAACACAATCGCCACTAAGAAGAGAAGATTATGAGCATAGGACATTTATCATCCATTGGACAGAGCATTGAGATATTGTGCAACGAGCAGGGCCTGGACCGCGATTTGATCATCGAGGCCATGAAGGACGCCGTTAAGGCAGCCGCGCGTAAGCAGTTTAAGGACAAGACGGGCGACAGCGTTCAGGTTGACTGGAATAACGAAGAAGGCATTGTCGAGATCTCGGCGCAAAAGACCGTCGTAGAGGTGGTCGAAGACCCGCTTAGCGAGCTTTCGCTTGAAGAGGCGATCGAGCTTGCCGGCGACGAGATCGAGATCGGCGATATGCTCTTGCTTCCGCTCCCGACCGAGGAATTAGGACGAATCGCGGCCCAAACGGCCAAGCAGATCCTCGTCCAAAAGGTCCGTGAGGCTATTCGCGAAAAGGTTTACGACGAATACATCGACCGCAAGGGCGAGCTTATCAACGGAACGGTAAAGCGTTTTGAACGGGGCGACATGATCGTCGATCTTGGCAACAATCTCGAAGCGGTCATTCCGAAATACGAGCAGTCACGTGGTGAAATGTGGAACCAGGGCGAGCGTATCCGCGTAGTCATCGTCGACGTTTCGAAAGAGCAGAAAGGGCAGCAGATCAAGGCTTCGAGAGCGTCGTCTGAGCTGCTTAAACGGCTGTTTGAAATGGAAGTGCCCGAGATCTACGACGAAACCGTCGTGATCAAATCCGCGGTGCGCGAACCCGGTGACCGTGCAAAGATCGCTGTTACATCCAACGAAAAGGATGTCGATCCGGTTGGTGCCTGCGTTGGCATGAAAGGCTCGCGTGTGCAGTCGATCATTAAGGAGCTTCGCGGCGAGAAGATAGATATTATCGAATGGTCGGATGAGCCGTCGGTCTTTGCGGCCAACGCTCTTTCACCCGCAAAGGTTTCGCAGGTACGTATTACAAACATCGACAACCGTCTGATGGAAGTGATCGTCGGCGAGGATCAGTTGAGCCTCGCGATCGGCAAAAAGGGCCAAAATGTCAGGCTCGCAACGCGGCTTGTCGGCTGGGAGATTAAGATAGTCAGCGAAGAGCTGCTCAAGAAAGAGATCGCTCAGCAGATCGGAAAAATGATGGCGTCCGGCGAAGCCGTGCCAATCACGGCACTCGAAGGCGTTACAACCTCGCAGGCGGAAACACTTGCTGAAAAAGGAATTGCCGATGTGGTCGCTCTGGCGGGAACGTCGGTTGACGACCTGGTCGAATTTCTGGATATCAGTATGGACGAGGCCGAGGCCATCCGCGTGGCGGCGAACTCGATCGTCGATGCACGAAACTCCGGAATAAGCGAGGAGCCGATGGCGGAAGAGTCGGCTCAAAGTCCTCAGGAACCGGTTGCGGTAGAGTCGTTGGAAGAGGCTCTTGCCGGGACTGTTGAAGAAAAACCCGAAGTGGAAAGGGAAGAACCGGCCGCGGCGGAACTGGCGGCGGAAGAAACAACTTCGGAAACAACCTTAGAAGCCCCAGAAGAAGCCGCAGAGCCCGAAGCTGAAGAAAAGCCCAAAAAGGCAAAAAAGACAGCCACTAAGAAGAAATAAGCCGGAAATAAATTCCCTTTATCTACTTTGGAAGGACACAAAACCGGCTGAGATTGACGATTGATTAAGTATGGCGATTGGAAAGAGCATTAGAGTTTACGATCTTGCACGCGAATTAAAGCAAGACACAAAACGCGTGATGGAAGATTGTCGGCGCGAGGGCGCGGATGTCAGCGTGGCGTCTAATTCCGTCAGCTACGATATCGCTGATAAGGTCCGCAATAAATATTTTCCTAAGACCGAGATCGCTCCAAAGCGGGCCATCAAGATAATTAAGGCCGTTAAAAAAGAGGATGCACCACCTGTCGTCGAGGCCGAAACCGAGCAGCCCGAGGCTCCGCCGGTAATCGAGACCGAGATCGAAGCTGCGCCGGCTGTCGAGGCTCCGGCCATTGCGGTCGAAGATGAGAGCGAAACCCCGGTACCACGCCAAGTCAAGAAATTAACCAAGAAAGCTGTTGCCGAACCTGAGATCGTGGACGAACCGGCCGCTCCGGCCAAGGTTGTTACTAAAGCAAAGCCGGCGAAAATAGAACCTGCGCCGGAGATCGAGCCGGTGGTAGAAGAAATACCGGCCGAACTCGAAACCCAAGCCGAAGCAGTTATACCCAAAGCGACACCGGCCGTAGGTAAATCCGGCACGACCGTCAAAACTTTAACCCTCTCCAAATCCGCGCTTGAACAGGGTATCAAGCCCGGCGACAAGCTTGTCAGCGACGCTCCGACACAGACGGGACGCCTGATCGCGGAGGCTCCTCGCGCACGCACAGGCGGTGACGATCGTTTCCGCCGGCCCGAATTTCGCGGAACACCCGGCGAGACAGCCGCCCCGCAGATGACCTATACGCCGCCGGCCGATAATCGCCGCCGTCCGGGACGTTCGGGCGGACGTAAGGGCAAGGATGACAAGTCCGGCAGATTTAACGAGCGGGATATCGACGCTCCGCAAAAGCGCTCGATCCAGGAACGGGTCATGGATCAGGTTGGCGTGGTCGAGGGCGGTGCGTTAAAAACCGTTCGTCTAACCGAAGGTGCGACGATCCGCGAATTTGCCGAGGCTCTAGGTATTACGCCGCGAGATGTCGTTGCGTTATTGATGAACCGTGGTGTTTTTGCGACGCTCAACCAGCCGATGGGCGAAAACATGGCGACCGAAATGGGAGTCGAATTCGGCTATGACGTGAGCTTTGTTCCCTTCGAGGAAATGGTCATCGAAGAGGAATTTGAGGAGCTCATTGCCGCTGACGCGGATGACGTCGAGTTGGCGAGAGCTCCGGTCATTACGGTCATGGGCCACGTCGACCACGGTAAAACTAGCTTACTCGATGCGATCCGTTCCGAACATGTGGCCGAGGGCGAGGCCGGTGGTATCACGCAGCACATCGGTGCGTACAGCGTTTTGGTGCCAAATCCGGACGATCCGGGCAACGAACGCCGCGTTGTTTTCCTCGATACGCCTGGCCACGAAGCGTTCACCATGATGCGTGCACGCGGTGCTAAGGGGACGGATATTGTAATTTTGGTCGTTGCGGCCGATGACGGCGTCATGCCCCAGACGATCGAGGCGGTCGAACACTCGAAAGCGGCCGGCGTTCCGATCATTGTCGCGATAAACAAGATAGACAAACCGGGCGCAAACGTTGACAACGTAAAAAATGGCCTTGCCACGCTTGGTTTGCAGCCGACCGATTGGGGCGGCGAGACTGAGATGATCGAGGTTTCTGCCAAACAGCATCAAAATCTTGACACATTGCTCGAAACTGTACTGTTCCAGGCCGATGTTCTCGCACTGAAAGCAAGCCCGACGCGTCGGGCTTCCGGTGTCGTGCTCGAAGCAAAATTAGATAAAGGACGTGGCGCTGTCGCGACTGCTCTTGTGCAGCAAGGCACGCTCAGCGTTGGCGATCCGTTCATCGTCGGACAATTTTACGGCAAGGTCAGGGCGATGTTTTCGGACTGCGGCGATGCGGTTACCCAGGCCGGACCGGCGACGCCGGTTGAGATCCTCGGGCTGCAAGGCGTTCCGCAGGCGGGTGATTCCTTCCAGGTGGTTTCGGATATCGACAGGGCACAGACAATCGCCGGTCAGCGTCAAATGCACGCTCGCCAGGCGGCCCTGCTCAAGACGACGAAGCGCGGCATCGAATCACTTGGACAGGCCGAGATCAAAGAGCTGCTTATTATTTTGAAGGCCGATGTGCAGGGTTCGGTCGAGGTGTTACGCGGAACGCTCGAGAAACTTTCGACCGCCAAGGTCAAGGTTCGCGTTATCCGTGCCGGTGTCGGGGCCATTGCCGAATCCGACGTACTGCTTGCCTCGGCAACGCAGGCGGACGATGCTTCGACAGCGGTTGTTATTATCGGATTTAACGTCCGTCCCGAGGCTCGCGTGGCTGATATTGCGAAACACGAGGATGTCGATATTCGCCTGCACTCTATCATTTATAAGGTCGAGGAAGAGATCACAGCCGCGATGATCGGCATGCTCGATGCGATTGAGAAAGAAACGATCCTCGGCAAGGCGGTTGTTCAGGAACTGTTCAAGGTGTCGAAGCTCGGCACGATCGCCGGCTGCCGCGTGACCGACGGGGTTATTCGCCGACAGGCGAAAGCAAGGCTCCTGCGTGACAGCGTTGTTGTCTGGGAAGGTGATATTTCGACGCTCAAACGGTTTAAGGACGATGTCAACGAGGTCAAAAATGGCTTTGAATGCGGTATCAGCCTTGTTAATTTCAACGATCTCAAGATCGGCGACGAGATCGAGGCGTTTGTGATCGAGAAGATCGCCGCGACGGAATTGTAGTTTTATGCGTCGGCCTGAAAAGTTCGCTGAAGCGTTGAAAGAGGAGATCGCCGAGGTCGTTGGGTTTGAGCTTGACGATCCGAGGCTTGCGTTGGCAACCGTGACCGAGGTTGTCGTTGCCGCCAATCTAAAGGACGCAAAGGTTTACGTTCTTATTCGCGGGACCGAGGACGAGATCGACAAAACTTTGAAAACTCTGCGGCACGCGTCGACATTTGTTCGACAACAGGTGGCGATGAATCTGGACCTTCGCCACGCTCCGCATTTACATTTTTTACGCGACACAGCCGAAGAAAACGCTTCGCGTGTCAGCGAGATCCTTGAAGAAATTGTAGTCAAGGATGAGACAAAAAAGGAAGATAGTGATGAGGGATGAGTGATAAGTGATGAGCGGAGGATATCTGACGCTCACCATTCACCATTCACCATTCGCATTACCCGTGTTAAGTCAAGTAGTTGAGTTAATCGAGACCAAACGAAAGTTTGGCATTACAACGCACATTAAACCGGATGGTGACGGCGTGGGTTCGTCCCTCGGCCTTTGCTGGCTGCTTCGCTCGCTTGGCAAGGAAGCCGAGGTCATCGTCCACGGCGATGTGCCGATCGCATACCTCACGCTGCCGGGAGCGGATGAGATCCGCGATGTTAAGGCCATAGACAACGAATACGACGCCGTTTTCGTCATCGAATGCTCCGACCTCGACCGTCCCGGTATATCGGGTCTTGATCGCGAATTCACTGTCAACATCGATCACCACGCCACAAGCGAACATTTCGGCACGATCAACTGGATCGATTCGACCGCGTCGGCCGTCGGCGAGATGATCTACAACCTTTGCAAGGCGATCGGCGGCAAGATCACCAAGGACATCGCCGAGTGCGTCTATATGGCGCTCGTTTGCGACACCGGCTCATTCCACTTTTCAAACACCTCCGAACGCACCTTGAAGGTCGCCTCTGAGCTTGTCAAAGCCGGGGCTAAACCCGCTAAGATCGGCGAAGCAGTTTTTAACAACTATCCCTGGTCGCGTATCGAATTGATGCGTCAGGTGCTCGACACGGTCAGGCGCGATGATTCGCATCGGATCGCGATGATACGTCAGACCATGGCGATGGAGACCACCTCAGAGACGGTTGACGGCGACAATAATGGCTTCGTCAACATCCCGCTTGCCGCTCGTGACATAGTGGCCGCCATCTATATGCGTGAGATCGAGCCGAATAAATACCGGTGCAGCCTTCGCTCAAAGGGCGATATCAATGTCGCCAAAGTTGCCGAAGCTTTTGGCGGCGGCGGCCACAGAAATGCCGCTGGCCTGAGTATCGAAGGCGATTGGGACGAGAAGGAACGCGAGCTGGTGGAGGCTCTCAAAGTGGCGGTTGATGCAGCAACAGTGGTAAAAGAATAGAATATTTGCCCGCGAAATACGCGAAATATCGCAAAAAAAGAAAGCTCGGTTAAACAGCTTTTTCGCGTCTTTTTGCGTATTTCGCGGGCAAGCTTCGTAGAATGGCTGAAAAACGCTACAAATGGCGGCGCAGGGATTACCGCGAAAATACGCACGGGCTGCTGATGCTCAATACCGGCGACGGAAAGGGCAAGACGACCGCCGCGATCGGTTTGATGATACGGGCCGCGGGCCGCGGCATGCATTGCGCGATGATTCAGTTCATGAAAGCCAAAAACGACCGCTACGGCGAACACGAATCGCTCGAAAAGCTTGGCATCGAGGTCCATACGATGGGCGACGGCTTTACCTGGGATACGAACGACAAATCGCAGGATATAAAAACGTCCGAGGAAACATGGGCGTTATGTGTCGAAAAAATGCAGAGCGGCGATTACGACCTGCTGGTTTTTGACGAATTGTTGTATGTTTTGAGCTACGGCTTTCTTGATGTTGACGCTGTGATCGCAGAAATTCGCGAGGTCCGAAAGGCTCACCCAAATCTGCACCTAATCCTGACTGGCCGCAACGTCGACGGAGCCCTTGCAAAAATGCTCGACGAGGCCGATCTCGTCACCGAAATGACCGAGATCAAGCATCCGTTCAATGCGGGCATTTTCGCGCAGCAAGGGATTGAATTCTAGTCAGAACCGGGAGCGGTAACGACCGGATTCCGGGACGTAGGCGACAAGAATCCGGTCACTACCTTTCCCGGTTCCGACAAGAGCGGCAAATCAGAACCGTGAGCACTACCGACCGGATTTTTATGAAACAACCCGTCGAAAAACGAAAACCCATCGGCCTCGTAGATTACATCGCGCTGGCGTTGACGACGATCGGCGTTGGCTACATTCCTGGTGCGCCCGGGACGTACGGCTCGGCGGTCGCCGTCGGTGTTTATATTTTAGTGTCGTGGTTTGAGAGGTCCGCAACCGTTCATGGCGTCGCGAGCGGAATGCGGCTTGACCAGACAGCGGCGATACATTGGGCACTCAATGTCGTTTTGCTAACGATCTTCTGCCTTATAGGAATCTTGGCTTCGACCCGCTCCGTGCCGCTCCTTGGCAACAATGACCCCTCCGAAGCGGTCGTCGATGAGGTGATGGGGCAATTCGTCACATTTCTCTTTATCCCGTTCGGCCTCGGATGGCCGTTTATTCTCGCCGGATTTTTGCTGTTTCGCCTATTCGACATCTGGAAGCCGTACCCGATCGACAATCTACAGATATTACCCGGCGGTCTCGGCATTTGTGCAGATGACATCGTCGCCGGCGTTTACGCGGGCATTTGCCTCGCCATCGGCTATGCGGTTTATCTAGCAATATGATCTATCACGTCATGCCGGGCGATTCGGTCGCCGGTGAATTCAGGAAATCGGGCATTGATGGCGAAATGATCGTCTGTC
>JAYVDQ010000075.1:0-2771 GCA_043749325.1 Chloracidobacterium sp.
CCTCGCGGTTGTTGAAATAATCGACCCCCTCGCTGCCGCATAGCCAGAATATCTCTTCGCTTGGCCGCCGGCTGACAAATTTGTGATCGCCCCGGTCGAAAATGATGGAGCTTACGGCCAGCGACCCGCGAAAATCGTCCGGTGCGGCATTAGTAAGCGGCAACATCCTGCCGCCGTCATCATCGCCTATGAGCGGCGTCGTGCCATCGGGCATCGTGAGATGCATCAGATGATCGAATGCATGTTGCAGCCTCTCCTCAAGTTCCGCAGTATGCAGATCAAATTCCGAGTCCTTGTTCAACGACCTCAGGATGGCAAAATGGCTGTAAATGTCTGCCGTATAACGCTGATACCACGTGCTCTGCTCAAAATAGACGCCGTCGGGCAGCACCTGTTTGGTGATCTCGGAAAAGAGAATGTTCTCACCGAGTTTTCGCCACCGCTTTGCCTTGTTAAAGAAAGGCAATTGGGTGCCAAGGTAAAAAAGTCCCAGCCCCTCGCCTGTCAGATGCGTATTCGGGCTGAAATATTTCGACAGATATTGCTCGATATGCTGGGCGTGCAAATATAGATATTTGAGCGCTTTTTTAAAAAGCTCGGGCGTAAAACTGTCGGAATCGTGGAAAAAATGAAACGCCCAGATCCAGGACATCGCCCGGAGCGAAACTTCGAGGCTGCTTGACCAGTTGACGCCGATCCCCGGCGGGTTTTGTTCCATCCACGAATCGAGCTGTCCGGCAAAGCTTGCCGCAAACCGTTCGTCGCCCGTTAGCAGATACGCGACACCGAGCGTAAAAAAATGCTGGTGGCGGTTTAGCTCCCAAATGATCTTTTTATTGCCGGTCTCGCCCGTTTCGAGATCGTCAAACTCTTTCCAATGCTTGAGCGGCGAGCGTTTGTATGACACCGGCTCACGGTGCCAGTCGATCTCGGTACCGACAAATAGATTCTTAAGCCCGAGCAGATCGATCCGCCCTTTGAGTATCTCCTCGGCGGCATTGATAAATTTGTTCGCCGCCACCGCACCAAAGGTCTCCGTGAACGCCGCCGCCGACTCGCGAGGCTGCTTGAACGACGGGAAAAATGCGTCGTTGCCGTTCTTATAGAATTTCTGCCACAGACTCTCGGCAATGACAGGGGCGGGGCCGAATTGCGTGGCATCGATGAGGGTTACGAATTCCTCATCGGTCGGCACGTGGCGGCCGCGTTTCTGCTCGCGGTAAACAGAAAAAGCCTGGCCGCTCCGGGTACGTATCTCGTCCCAGCTCCGGATCTTTTTCAGTTTTTCGAGCGGATTCGCCATTGGCACAACTGCCATAATATCAACCTGTTACCTGCACGTCGATGTATTTTCGATGCCATAATTCGAGCATCCACAGCGTCCACAGCGCATGCGAATGATCGCGGCGCCCCTTGGAATGTTCGTCCAATAAAATGCCAATATATTTCGCATCAAAATAACCGCGCGTCCGAGTTCGCCGGTCGGCCAGATCGTCGCGAATGCGGTCTTTCAACTGCAAATTTATCCATTCGCCCACTGGCACGCCAAAGCCCTGCTTCTCCCGATGCAGTATCTCGTGGGGCACAAAGCCCTCGATGGCTTTCTTGAAAATATACTTTGTCTCATTGCCCTTCAGCTTCAAATGCGAGGGTATTCGCGTCACGTATTCGATCAATTTGTGATCAAGCAGCGGCGAACGGGCCTCGAGCGACGACGCCATGCTCATGCGGTCGACCTTGGTCAAAATATCGCCAGGCAGATATGTTTTGCTGTCGAGATACAGCAGATTATCTATCTGGTCGCCATTGCCGGAGCTGCCGGCTATCTCACGGTACAGCTTTTCACCGAGTGCGAAGCTGCCGTTCATCTTGTTCTCAGTCGCTTCGGAATAAAGTGCGCGCTTACGCGGCCCGTTAAAATGCGAAATACTGTCGATATATCGGCCGGCAGCGTCGAGCGAGATATTAAAAAGGTAGTTCTTGCCCGGCGTATCGTGCGGTAAGGCCGTGCTCAGCGGCCGCATCAGGTTTTCGCGTATCCCGCGTGGCAAATGCTCAAAGCCGCCGCGTTTACGTTCCGTCACATAACGCGTGTAACCGGCGAAAAGCTCGTCACCTCCGTCACCGGACAGAATTACGGTTACATGTTCACGAGCGAGCTTAGAGACCATGTAAGTCGGTAACGCTGACGAATCGGCAAACGGCTCGTCAAAATGCCAGACGAGATCGTCAACAACATTCACCAGATCCGGCGTCACGATAAATTCGTGATGGTCCGTCTCGAAATGTTTAGCCGCGACACGCGCGTATTTCAGTTCGTTAAAGCTGTCCTCGTTAAAGCCGATCGAAAATGTTTTGACCGGCTGATCCATCACCTGCGACATCAAGCCGACGATGGCCGACGAATCGACGCCGCCCGAAAGAAAGGCTCCAAGCGGCACCTCTGAGATCAACCTGACCTCGACCGCGTCCCGCAATTTTTCAAGCAGATCGCCGGCGATCTCTTCCTCAGTATCGGTCAACTTTTGTTGCGAATAGTCAAAATCCCAGTATTTCTCGGTGCGAACCTCGCCGTTCTTGTAGATCAGAAAATGTCCGGGCTCGAGCTTATGAACGCCTTTGAAAATGCATAATTCCTCGGGCACATAGCCGAATGTTAGATACGCATCCAAAGCACCGGGATCAATGTCTCTCGTCACGCCGCCATGTGTCATCAGCACCTTCAGCTCCGAGCCGAAGACAAATTCGCCATCCGCCGTCACCGTGTAAAA
>JAYVDQ010000076.1:0-2052 GCA_043749325.1 Chloracidobacterium sp.
TGATCGAGTATTCGAAAACAGAGATGCTCAACCAGATCATCTATCGTTTTTGGGCGGTGATAAAAACCGGGACTTGCAGGCAAGATATGTGCTCCGGCGTGTGCGAGCCGCAGCATATTTTCGAGATGAATGGCGTTGTACGGCGTTTCGCGAGGCACCAGCAAGAGCTTTCGGCCCTCTTTTAGGCAGACATCGGCGGCTCGGTGAATGAGATTTGTCCCTGCACCGGACGCGATAGCTCCGAGCGTCCCCATGGAGCATGGCACGATTATCATCCCCACTTGTTTGTTCGACCCCGACGAAGGCTTGGCAGCCATATTATCGAGCCGCCAATAACGTATCAGCCGAGAATCCGGCGGCAAACCGAGCCATTCGTAAATTATCGCAGTATCCGGCTCCTTTAGATTTACACCCAGTTCGACCTGCGCTACCGTCGCAGCCGTCCCGGACATGATAAGATTTATCGTCTCAACGACGCCGCTTGCGGCCAGCAATTGTAATGTTCGCTGTGCGTAAATCGTGCCCGATGCACCGGTTATTGCCAAAGTAATTTCCATATCTATCGTGTAGATTCTAGCCTTTTTGCCGCAGAGTAATAAAGCGACAATCGATCGATCACACAAGCCTTGTCAATAAATTAAGCAACTGCGGGGCAAAATACGCTATCTTATATATACATCACCTTAGCGAGCGCCGTACGCGGCCCGGACGCGGCTATGACCTTCTAATGTAGTCCGCGAAGAAAATATGCTGAAAATACGATTTGTATCGATAGTTGTCTTGGCGCTTGTAATACTTTGCCTTGACGCGGCGGCTCAGACTACCGGAAAAAACCCGGTGATTATCATTCCCGGGGTGACGGGTTCAGATCTGGTCAATCCTAAAACCGGTAAGAAGGTGTGGTTCAGCACCCGGCGCGATAAGGATGACGATCTGCGGCTTCCGATGACATCGGCACTGCTTGCCAGAAATCGTGACGGCCTGCAATCAAAGGACATCATACGAAAAGTCGAATTGACGGTCCTGCCCGACGTCCAGGTTTATCAAACGCTGATCGATGCGCTGAAGACGCGCGGCTATACGGAAGGCGATTGGAACAAACCCCAGGCATCGGATGTATTTTACGTTTTTCCTTACGACTGGCGGCGTGACAATGTCGAGTCGGCCCAGCTGCTGATCCGTAAAATAACAGCCTTAAAACAGGCCCTGAAACGCCCGGACTTGAAATTCGATATCATCGCCCATTCGATGGGTGGGCTTATCGCCCGATACGCAGCTATGTACGGTTCGGCCGATCTGCCGCGCAAGGGCGTTTCGCCTGTTCCGACCTGGGCCGGTGCCGCTCACATCAATAAACTGATGATGTTCGGCACGCCGAATGAGGGAGCGGTAAGCGCGTTCGACGCCCTTCTAAACGGCTCGCACATCATTGCAGGCCGGAAATTGCCTCTTGTCGACGACTTTAGGCCCGAGGACGTCATGACCAATCCTTCGGCTTTTCAACTGATCCCGCATCAGTCGTCGGCTCGTTTTCTGGACGAAAATTTGCAGCCTGTAAAGGTGGATATTTATGATATCGCGACCTGGGACAAGTACGGCTGGGGGGCTATTAACGACCCTAAATTCCTGAGCAAACTCAGGAACGCCCCGTTTTTGGCGATAAAAAATAAGGAGATCAAGCCCACGCCGCTGGGCAAGGATGCTAACTACGACGACCGGTTGATCGCCCAGACCTCATATGCACAGGTTCGCGCTTATTTTATCGCGGCCTTGAATCGTGCGAATCTTTTTCAGCTTGCACTGGACGCGCCTACTAAAAATACGCCGGTCCAGTTGTATGCTTACGGAGGAAATTGTCAACAGACACCGGACGCCGTCGTACTGCTCCGCGACGAAAAAAAGGACCGTTGGATAACTCTGACGGATGCCCGTGATATTAAAACCTCGGGCGGAAAGGACATCAAGAAAGAGGTGGTCAAGGCGGCGATGTTCTCAATAGGCGACGGGCGGGTGACGAAACGTTCGCTACTTGCCGAAACGGCATTGCCAGGC
>JAYVDQ010000077.1:0-7855 GCA_043749325.1 Chloracidobacterium sp.
GCTTTCCGTCGTCCTCGTCGTATTCGAAATAAGGATTTTTTGAAACCGGGTCAAACTTGATCTCCGTCGGGCTGTCTAGCGATTCTTTGGCCGTAAGCAGCGATTCCTGAAACGAGACGGTCTCGGCCTCGCTTTTATCGTTCGCCCAGTTATAGCCGTAATTGCCAAAGCAAACTATCGTCTTCGCCGGTGAAAGCTCGGCCATTCGTTTCTTTAACGTCGATTCAAACCAATCCTGCCCCGCGACCGGCCCGGCCTCGCCCTCAGAGTAATGCTGGTCATACGCCATCAACATCAGATAATCGGTCACCCCGGCATAGGCCGTATAATTCCAGTCCGGGTTGTCGAAAGGCACCGCCTGCGCCAACACCAGGCCGCGAGGCTGAAACGCGGCCCGCAGCTCTTTCATAAAAACGTACAGGTTTGTTTGCGACGATGCAGGGACCTCTTCAATGTCGATGGTCAGACCGCCAAATTCGTATTTATCGATCGTCGCAAGGACGGAGGAGATAAGCTTTTGGCGTTCGTCCTCCGTCGAGATCGACTTGACCAGGATGTCCGAATTCCATTGTTCATTTTTGTAGTTTTGCAGCAACGGAAGAACCGGCATGCCGGGGTGGGTCTGATGTATAAACTCCAACGCGTCCTGGGCCCCTTTGTCGATGTCAAGGACCAGCGGATCGTCGATATTACCCGAGAGCCTGATCCATTCGGGTACAACCCAGTCAAGGTGGTCAATATTCTGTTTCAGTGAGGCGAGGCTCGAATCGTCCCAATTGACGTAAAAACCGATGGCGAGCGGCCTGCCGGTATGTGGTGTGGATGCAATGGGACCGTTGCCAGCCCTGATCAGCTCGAGCGCTGCCGCCCGTTGGAGACTCGCATCATCACGTCTTTTCTGTTCAACCTCGTCGCGCTTATTCTTTTCACCCTTTGCGCGATCACCCGTTTGCTTCGCAACAATTTCTCGTTTTGAGAGGGGAAGTTCGGGCACATGAGACTGTAGGTCGGACTGCTGCGGGAGCGTCGCCACCGGTTTCAGGCGGATCAGCGGCAGGAAAGGATTGATAAGCACGCTGATAACGAAAAATGTCAGCAGCACTGTAACAATCGTCGCGATCAGAATGCTTATGTATGAGAAATACTGGCCGCGGCGGCCGCCGGCGTTCGAAAAGACTGATTTGTTATGACCGTTGAATTCTTCCGTTTCCATGATTTGGCCCGACCGTAAAAAAGCTCCGTATCAAAATACGATTTCCCGCACGCCAGGTTTTGAAAAAAAATCATTTTACACAAAACCCTTAAGCCGGGGGAATGTGCTTTGATGCCGCGCTACAGTTTCTGCGTTCGCAAGCAGAATCCTTTCAATCATTACGCTATTTTTGAAGAAAAATATAGACGCGGAGTTTGTTTTCTGCTAAATTTCAGTTGCGCTGTTTACTTAGTATGCAATTTGGCAGATTTGGTCGGTCCGAGTTTTGAAATCCGGTACGCATTGATCGTTTTGTTTGCTACCAAATAATGAAGAAAGAGAAAGGTTCAACCGTAACGTTGTCAGACTCGATTTCCGTGCCGATACCGGATGCCAATATGGGAGTTCGGAGCATATCTGATGAGAAGATCGATGCGATCTTTGCAAGTGTCGGACAGAAACTCCGCGAGGGCCACTCCGCCGAATCGGAAAAAATACTATCGGATACTATCTCGCTCTACAGACATTCGCCCGACAATTTTGCGAATTTGAAACGCCTACTCTCCTTTACGCTCGAAACGACGGGCCGCTACAAGGAATCACTCGAGGCGGTCAGGCCATTCGAGCACGAGGAAAACCTGGGAGGACTTTCCGTCGATACGCAGATAAGGGTTACCACGCAACTCGCGATCGCCTACAACAATCTGACCGACCAGCCCAAAGCCGCGACGTTGCTCAAGGAAACCCTGCGAAAGGCCGAGGAAAACAACCTCAGGCATCTGTCCGGCATCGTCGATATCGCTCTTGCGCGCGTTTATCGCAAATTGAGTGAATACCCGATCAGCCGCGACTACGCCCAGAAGGCCCTCGAACATTTTCGCGAAAATGGCGATTGGCTCGGCATGGCCGAATCGTACCGAGAAATAGCCAACACATACCACCAGGAAGGCAACAGTGAAAAATCGATAGAGAATTTTCAGCTCGGAATCAGGATCATCGGCGGCAATTCGGCTCCCTTTATGCTAGGTAAGCTCTACACCGACATGTCGGGTGCGTATTGGTTTCTCAGGCGTCCGCAGGACGGGATCGCGTGTTTGGAAAAATCGATCGAGTTTTTCGACCAGACCGAACATGCTCTCAATTCAGTGATTGCCTATAACAATCTCGGCATCCACCTCGTACTCATCGGCGAATGGGACAAGGCGGAGGAAATGATCCAGCGGGCACTGGCCATCGGGTTGAAAGAGGAACACGTACATGTCGCCGGGATCTACGATTCGCTCGGCGAATTGAACATCCTTCGGGGCAACCTTGACGAGGCTGAGCAATTTCTGCATAAGGCGGTCACCTTTGCAAAAGCTCGTAAACACCAATGGTACATGATCCAGTCGATGCGAAATCTTGCCCGCTGCTATCTCGCCCAGGGCCAGATCAAAAAAGCTGTCGGACAGGCCAGCGAAACGATCCGGTTATCACGTGAGATCGGCGACAAACATTACGCAAATATGGCCGGTCTCGTGCTTGCCGAAAGCTATGTAAGGCAAGGCAGCATTGAGGAGGCGGAAGAATCGCTGCGTGTGATCGAAGATAGCGACCCGTCGGCGGATTTCTTCGTTCTCGGAAATATTCAACGTATTCGCGGCCTGGCGGCTCTCGAGGAAACGGACGAAGAATTGGCTATTCATCATTTTAGCCGCGGTTTGACCATATTTGAGGCAGCCGAGGATATATACCATACAGGCCTGATGCATTATCTGCTTGGGTCGCATCTGGACGCCCATAATCGATCCAGGGCCGAACGCCATCTTGTGTCCGCCCTGGACATATTCAAAAAACTCGGCACGCCGCGGCTTGTCGAGGCTACGGAAAAAGAAATTCGACGATTAGCGTCCGCTCCCGAAAGCAAGCCGGCCCCGCGCGTCGGACACCGCACCAACTCGGTCGTTTCGCAATTGCTGACCGTGCGGCTTGCGGAGGCCACGGCGTCGCGCGAATTGCTCTTTCGCGAACTCGTCGCGATACTCCAGCTGGAAAGCAATGCGAAAAAATTTATCATCGCGCAGTACAACGATCAAAAACGCCTGTACCCGTTCATCACGCATGGATATTCGCCGCAGGAAAGCAATGAGCTTGTGGTAAAACTGCATGAGGCCCAGACAAACTCGGACGAAAAGACATTTATCCGTACTAAAAATGTCGCTGTCCTGCATCTTCGCGGATCGGCGGCTCCCCCGGCGATGCTGCTGATCAATCCACAATCGGGCGCCGCTTTGATTGACGACAGTTCGCTACAGCCGCTCTTAAGCGTGGTCGAATTGGGTATGGACGTCGTCGCGCTCCGTGCAAGGGACAAATCGCAGCCGGCCGAGCGTGACTTGAGCCCATACACGTCAAATAGTTTAATGCCCGGTTTTATACATTCCTCACCGGCAATGACGGCGCTCGTCGAGGAGGTCTATAAGATCCGCTCGTCCGATGTGACGGTCCTGGTGACGGGCGAATCGGGCACCGGTAAAGAGCTGGTTTCGCGTGCTATACACGCGATCTCAAATCGCAAGGACAAGATATTTGTTCCATTCAACTGCACCGCCGTCCCGAAAGAATTGGCCGAGGGACATCTTTTCGGCTATAGGAGGGGTGCTTTCACGGGAGCCGTTGCCGATTCGCCCGGAACCATACGCACGGCTGATGGCGGTACGCTTTTTCTCGACGAGATCGGCGATCTGCCGCTCGACGTGCAGCCGAAACTGCTGAGATTTTTACAGGAAGGCGAGATACAGCCGCTTGGCGAAAAGAAACCGCTAAAAGTTGACGTGCGGATCATCGCCGCGACAAATATGCCGCTCGAGGAAAAAGTAGCGAACGGCACATTTCGCGAGGACCTCTATTACCGCCTTAACGTCATTCGCCTCCGCGTGCCGCCCTTGCGCGAACGGCGCGCCGAGATACCGCCGATCGTAAATTATTACGTCAATCATTATTCCGAACGGTTCGGCAAGCATGACGTCAGCTTTACGCCGCAAACTATCGATATGCTGATGGTCTGCAATTGGGAGGGAAATGTCCGCCAACTCTGCAACGAGATCCAGCGGGTGATCGCAAGAGCAGTGGATAATGAGGTTGTCACGCCTGACCATCTTTCGCCTGAGCTAAAAAGAATGGCACAGCCGCTGACGCCGTTCGGTCACGATTCCAACACCAAACCGATCGCCTCTTACGACGGTTTTTTCTCGCCGTTTTCGAATATTTCGCAGGGCGGAACGCTCGAAGGCGCCGTCTCGGAACTCGAAATGCAGCTAATCCGCGCAGCCCTGGCCCGCCACAACTGGAACATCTCACGCGTCGCCAACGAGCTCGGCCTCACGCGCCGCGGCCTGTATCTCAAACTGTCGCGATACGGGATAGAGAAAGTTGCTTAGAAAGGCTAACCGCTTCTTAGCCGTTTTATTCGACGTAGTCACCCGTTTTCCAACTGGTCAGCGAAAGCTTGTTTTTCAGATTTTGGTACACAACCGCCGTTGCCGTGCTGCGACGGCCGTATTTATCCGCCGCGCGTAAAACTATCCGGTAATTCATGCCGGCGACTACCTGTTGTTCGGCCTTGACGATCTTAATAAGCTTTACCTTGCTGCCGGTTTTTAAAGTACGCTGATCGACGGCGAATTTCGCCGCACGCTTTACTTCCTTTGAGCTTGCTGATGTATCGCCGTAAGCACCGGCCATCTGGGCTGAAACGTGGGTTACGCTCGCGTAAATCCCGAGCACCAGCGCGATCGCAAACGAATAAGACAATATCTGTTTTTTCACAATAATCTCCATTTACCAACTAATTTCCAAGACTTCTAAGTTTATTTATGATTTCTGGCAGCACTTGCGTCACGTGATCGACCTCATCCGCCGTATTAAACCGGCCAAGCGAAAACCGTATCGCACCCATTGCGTATGAGTAGGGCACATTCATCGCCTGGAGAACGGCCGACGCCGTGTGTTCCTGCGAATTGCACGCCGAGCCGGTCGACACGCACACGCCCGCCGCATCGAGCTTTGCCAGGATCATCTCGCCGTTGGTATTTTCAAACGAAATATTCGACGTATTTGGCAGCCGCTTCGAGGGATCGGAGGTGCCGTTTAGACGAGAATTTGGAATAGTGTTCAAAATATTGGATTCTAGCCGGTCGCGCAACTCGTGGATCTTTGCCATCGGCGACATATCTTTTACGAATTCCGCGGCCGCTCCTATCCCTGCAATTTGATGCACGGCCTCGGTTCCCGCCCGGCGGCCCCGTTCCTGACCGCCACCCGTAAAGAAAGGTTTTAAGTCTAAGCCGTCGCGAATATAGAGAGCGCCAATGCCCTTCGGACCGTGAAATTTATGCGCCGAGATCGAAAATAGATCGATCGCCGTCGATTTGAGATTGATAGGTATCTTCCCAACGGCGTTGACGCCATCTACATGAAAAAGCGCGTTCGAGTGCTCTTTTACGATGCCCGCGATCTCTTCGACCGGGAACAAAATTCCCGTCTCGTTATTCGCCAGCATGACGGAAACGACTGCTGTTTTATCATTCAATGCCGAACGCAACGCTTCGCGATCGAGCTTTCCATCGTCGTCTACATCGAGCCATGTAATCTCGTAATTATTTTTCGCGAGTTTTTCGCAAAGCTTACGAACGGCATCATGCTCGACCCGCGTAGTTACAATATGGTTTTTGCCCTCACCAGCCCAGATCGCACCCAGTATTGCCCAATTGTCGCTTTCGGTACCACTTGATGTGAATACGATCTCATCCGAATTCGCGGCACCAAGCAATCCGGCGATGCTCTCACGCGCATTGTCAACAACACTCTTTACCTCGCGGCCAAATGCATACGCTGACGACGGATTTGCATAAGATGCGTCTAGATAGGGCCGCATTGCATCAAATACTTCCGGAGCAATCCGCGTAGTCGCATTGTTGTCGAAATAGATCATAACGCTCGTTATTAAGGACGCCGCCAATTTACCATTTCCGTTTTACCAATTACAATTACAATTACGATTACCTTGAGTGCAATTTTAATAATAACCGAACCAACCGGCCGCGTCTGGGAATTGAACATCACGCCCGGCAGCATTTACACGATCGGACGAGCGAAAGAGAATAATATCGTCCTCAACGACCGCCGCGTTTCCCGCAAACATGCCTTTATCGACAGCGACGCATCCGGGTTCCGGATCGTTGATGGCTACGTCGAGAATGGCCAGCTCTTTCGCAGCGTCAATCATGTTTTTGTTAACGGAGGCATTCAGTTGGAACATCGTCTCAACGACGGCGATATGATCGCGATCGGCGAAAGCAAACTCGAATTTCGGACGGCCGGGACGGCGGCCGAACCTTATATCGACGATGCTCCCGAAACTATAATTAACCTCACACCCACGATCGAAAAGACAAAAAGCGTAAACTTTGACGATTCCCCGCTGGGGCACACGCAGGTGCAAATGTCGGTCAACGAGATCATCGGCCCGCGGTCCAACCTTTCACTCGAATCGGCGGTCGCAACGCCCGAGGAGATCAAGGACCTGCGGCGTAAGGCAAAGATCCTCGAGCTGCTTTTTGAGATGAGCAAGACTCTTGGCACGGTTTTTGAGTTAGAAGAGATATTTGAAAAAGCGACCGACCTGATCTTTCGCGGAACGCCCGCCGACCGCGTCGTGGCCCTGCTGGCCGAGGAATCGCCGGATGGAAAGATGATCGAAGACAGCCTATATCAGGTCGGTGCAAAAACGCGTGATGAGAGCTTTGCAAATCTGACCGATAAGTTGACCGTCAGCCGCACGATCACAAAACGGGTGATGACATACGGCCTCGCGATCCTTTCGCAGGACGCAAAGACGGATGAGCAGTTTCAAGGGGCCGAGTCGATCGTTTCCCAGGGTGTCAGATCGACGATATGTGCTCCGTTGATAACGCAGTCAAATGTCCACGGCGTTTTGTATGCCGACCGGCTCGATCCGTTTGCGGCGTTTTCACCGGATCACCTGGAATTGATCAGCGCTGTCGCGGCACAGACGGCCGTTACAGTCGAAACCGTAAAGGCTCACAAACGCCTCGCCCGCGAGGAGGTCGCTCGAGCGAATTACAGCCGTTTCATGCCCGAATACGTGGTGAAACAGCTGCTTGAAAATCCTGATTCGTTCCGCCTTGGCGGGGCCAATCAGACGATCACCGTACTTTTCGCGGATATACGCGGGTTTACGGCCATTTCGGAACATGAGAATCCGGAAAATGTGGTCGGGTTGTTAAACCATTATTTTTCGGCGATGACGGAAATAATTTTCGAGCATGGCGGTACGCTTGATAAATACATCGGCGATGGCCTGATGGCCCTTTTCGGAGCACCGACGGCCACCGACTTTGACGCTCGAAACGCGTTGAATGCAGCGGTTGCGATGCAGAAACGGCTTTTGACCCTTAAGTCCGAGTTGAATTCGCAAGGGTTTGCAAACATTGCCGTCGGCATTGGTTTGCACACAGGGGTCGCAACGATCGGCTATATCGGATCGGAAAGACGTTCTGAGTACACGGCGATAGGGGATACGGTCAACCTCGCGTCGAGGCTCGAATCAAATACGGCCGGAGGTCAGATATTAATAAGTGAGGCAACGGCGCAGGCCGCCGG
>JAYVDQ010000078.1:0-2093 GCA_043749325.1 Chloracidobacterium sp.
GCCCCGTATGTCGTCTGCTACGAAGGCTCGATCGCCGACGAAACCATCGCCGCTGCAAACGGCGGTTACTGGTCGGCTCTCGGAGCGGAGAACTTGGGCGAGGACAAACGCCGGCCGATCCCGACAACAGAATGGCTAAAACGCCTCGCACCAAATGCGGCCGCAATTATTGCTGTCGGCACTTGTGCGACATGGGGCGGGATTCCCGCCGCCGCCGGCAATCCGACGAACGCGATGGGCGTCATGGATTTTCTCGGCAAAGATTATCGCGGCCAAGCCGGTTTGCCGATTATCAACATACCGGGCTGCTCGCCAGTCGGTGATAATTTTACCGAAACGGTCGGTATGATTTTGCTTTTTCTGCAAGGTTTGGGTCCGTTGCCCGAATTTGATTCGCTCGGTCGCCCGGCTTGGCTATTTAATGATACCGTCCATACAAAATGCGTCCGCGGCGGATATTACGAAGAGGGAACCTTTGCAACTGAGTACGGCGGTAAGGAATGTTTAGTCGAGATCGGCTGTTGGGGGCCTGTGGTTCAGTGCAACATCACGTCGCGCGGTGCGATCAATCACATGGGCGGCTGTATGAACACCGGCGGAATTTGCATCGGCTGCACCATGCCGGGATTTCCTGATAAATTCGCTCCTTTTTATCAAATGCCGCCGGGCTCGAATGTCTCCAGCAATGCGGTGCGGAGCTACGCCGCCGTGATACGCCGTCTGCGGAGAATGACGATGAAGTTTCAAAATATGGAAGCCCGGTGGGAAGAAACAGGAAAAGTTCCGAGCGGTTGGGCAAACTTTGAAAAACCGACCCTGATAAATAAGGCGATGCATTATTTATATCTAAAAATGCAGTTTATGAATTCCACTAGACCCGGAGATAAGGTAGGTCCGGGATCGCTCAAAGCAAAGGGAATAAAGACTCCGGAAGTGGATGCATGATATCGCCCGAATTCCGTTGACAATCCACCCGCAAATTTCGCTAGGGATATAGGCATATCCTCAATTTTCGACTTGGAGTTTCGTTCGATATTCAACCCGCCGAATATTTCAGGCGTTGATGGCAAAAAATTATGTGCTTCAAAAATTTACCGATCGAGTTTGATGATGCAGGAAAGCCTTTTTTAAAGGGCGGCATCCGTGACCCGTATTCGACAAAAAATGTCATTACGTCCGTCAGCGAAGTCCAACAGATGCCCTACGATACAGTGCGCGAACTTTTGACGCGGAATGGCTACATAAAAGATGTCGATTTCGATCCGGTCACACGCGTTGCCGGAGCGCTTGCCTTCCACGGCGTTGCGGATCTGGAAAACCGCAAGTTTATCGAGACACGTTCGATGGCGACGCTGTTTCGCGGTTACGAGATCATTATGCAGGGACGCGACCCGCGTGATGCGATATTCATAACGAGCCGTGCTTGCGGCGTTTGTGGCGGTGTCCACTCGGCGACCGCAGCGCTTGGTATCGAGATGGCATTTGGCATCAAGCCCCCGCCGCTTGGCATCATTGTGCGAAACCTTTTGCTTTCACTCGAATTTTTATACGATCATCCGCTTCATCTTTTCCTGCTTGCCGGGCCAGATTATTCAGAGATGATCGTCAAAGCGACCACACCCAGCCTGTGGGACAAGGCTGTAAGAACGAAGGCACCAAACGCCGCGTTTCACGGATACGCGACTATCGGCGAACTTATGACGGATATGAATCCGCTTTCGGGAAAATTATATCTCGAAGCCCTTCACATGACCCGTGTCGCCCGCGAGGCCTACGTCGTCATCGGTGGAAAATATCCCCATCCCGAAACGCTTGTTCCGGGCGGCGTCAGTACGACCATTACACTGCAGGTTTTTAACGAGGTGTATGTTCGGCTTCAGCAATTCTTCGATTACTCGAAAAAGGTCGTCGCGATATGGGACGACATTACAAACTTTTTCTACGAAGCCAATCCCGAATACAAGAAAAACGGCATGCGGGCGACGAATATGGTCGATCTCGGTATATGGGACGACCCCGATACCTACGACGCTACATACGAAAACTGTGGCGAATGGGGCGAAAAACGCTGGGCGACGCCGGGCGCGATCATT
>JAYVDQ010000079.1:0-6562 GCA_043749325.1 Chloracidobacterium sp.
GTCGGCAGCGCAACTGCGACTCCCGGCGCACCGGGCGGCAATCGCGGCGGGCGACCAGGGGCGAATCCTGCTGGCGATGCTGCTGGCGGCGATCAACCAGCCGCTCCCGGAGCCGGACGCGGTCGTGCTCCGGTCACGGTTCAGATCGATTTTGACGGCTTGGCACAGCGGATCATTTCCGTTCCGGGCATTCCTGAACGGCAGTATTCGAATCTCGTCGCCGGGGCCGATGGCACGGTATTCTATCTCGAAGCCGCGCGTCCAGGCGGCGGCGGTGCAGGCGGGGGTGGAAGCGATCTCGTCCGCTACCGGCTCAGCGACCGCAAAGCGGCCCCTTTCGTCAGCGGTGTAGCGGCCTATAGCGTAAGCGCGGACGGCCACAAACTCGTCTATCGCGCCGGCGGAGGTGGAGGCGGAGCAGGCGGGGGACGCGGTGCGGGCGGAGCGCCTCCGGCTCCATCATTGTTTATTGTTGATGCCGATCGCGTCGCGCCGCAAGCGGGAGCTGGCCGGGTTGCGGTAAATTTGCGAATGTACCTCGATCCGAAAGAAGAATTTAAACAGATATTTAACGAGGGCTGGCGTAATCAGCGGGATTATCTATACTTTCCGAACTTGCACGGGACCAACTGGGCTAAGGACAAGGAAATATATGGTGCAATGCTGCCGTACGTAATGCACCGGGCGGATCTTAATTATCTGCTTGACATGATGGGTGCCGAGATCGCGATTGGTCACTCGTATGTGCGCGGTGGCGATATGCCCGATATACCGGCCGCCGCCGGAGGCCTGCTGGGTGCGGATTTTACGATTGAAAACGGCAGGTATAAGGTTACGCGGATCTATGACAACGAGAATTGGAATCCCGATCTGCGGTCGCCACTCGCGGTTCCGGGTTCAACCGTAAATGTCGGCGATTACGTTCTCGCCATCAACGGCATCGAGCTTAAATCGCCGGATAACATCTATCGACTGCTGGACGGCACCGCAAACCGGCAAACTTCGCTCACCGTAAATGACAAGCCGACAATGGATGGCGCCCGCCACGTTACTGTTGTGCCCACCGCGAATGAGCAAGGACTCCGAACCCGTGCGTGGGTCGAAGCAAACCGTCGTTTGGTTGAAAAACTTTCGGACGGACAACTCGCCTATGTTTACGTGCCAAGTACCGGTCAGCCGGGTTATAGCAGCTTTAATCGATATTATTTTGCCCAACAGGACAAAAAGGGTGCGATCGTGGACGAACGTTACAACAGTGGCGGTTCGGCGGCCGATTATATTATCGATGTGCTCCAGCGCGACTTTGACGGCTATTTTAACAACGTAGCGGGTGATCGTTATCCATTTACCAGCCCCTCGGCCGGAATTTGGGGGCCAAAGGTGATGATCATTAACGAGATGGCGGGTTCGGGCGGCGATCTCATGCCCTGGATGTTTCATTATCGCAAAGTTGGCCTGCTCGTCGGCAAACGCACGTGGGGCGGCCTCGTACATACGGCGGACACGCCCGGCTTTATAGATGGCGGATCGATGATCGCCCCTCGCGGCGGTTTCTTTACCCGCGACAATAAATGGGCTGTCGAAAACGAAGGCACGCCTCCGGACATCGATGTCGAGAACTGGCCAAAAGACGTCATTGCCGGCCACGATCCGCAACTCGAACGTGCCGTGCAGGAAGGCATGCGGATGTTAAAGGAAAAGCCGATCAACCGGGCCACCAAAGAACCGCCGTCACCGACCTGGGGAACGCGGAAGCCTTAAGCATTTGGAGCAGGGTCTGCCCTTTGCCAACGTAGGCATTCCTACGGAGAGGCTCTTATGAAAATAAGGGCCTCTATTTTGTTTGCCAGCCTTCAATCTCTTAAATTTGCGTTTGACAGCGAATTCTATTGTAACTATACTTGTTACAGATATGGCAGCTAACAGCCAATTTGCAATGGCGGTACACATTTTGACGATGCTTGCGCGGTCCGGCGAAGAAAACGTTAAGTCCGAGTGCATCGCGGGCAGTGTCAATACTAACGCGGTGGTGATCCGCCGTCTGCTCGGCCAACTAAGCAATGCAAATCTCGTTGTGTCGCAGACCGGAGCCTTTGGCGGGACGCGGCTTGCACGCCAGCCCCAAGAGATCAGCCTTTGCGAGATTTACAAAGCAGTTTGCTGCGGTGAGATTTTCGCGCTTCATCCAAAATCGCCAAATCAGGATTGTCCGGTTGGCAAAAATATCGAGTCCTTTCTATGCAATCTACAGAAAGAGATCGACAACAGCGTCGGGGAAAAGCTCCGGCAATACACGCTTCACGACGTGATCGCGAAGATCGAATTGGCTTACGCTTAAAATTTTTTTGATTATATCTGTATCAATATTAGTTACAAATACGTTACAAAAAGAGGAATCAATAATGGGAAAAAAATTAGTGGAAAACGATGTGATCCTGGAAGCCCTGAATTGGCGTTATGCGACAAAAGCATATGATCCGACAAAAAAAGTGTCGGAAGCAGATTGGGCGACGATAGAGGAGACCATTTCATTGGCTCCGTCGAGCTTTGGCATTCAGCCGTTCAAATTCATAGTTATTACGGACCCCGGGACGCGGGAAAGGCTGAAGCCCGCCGCTTATGGCCAGACACCCATCACGGACGCATCGCATCTTGTTGCATTTGCTTATAAGAAGACGCTTTCAGATCGGGATATCGAGCATTTCGTGGACCGCATTGCCGAGGTTCGCGGTGCTCCGCGTGAAACGCTGCTTGATTACGAGAACATAATGAAAGGCTCGGCCAAAAAAGCGGTCGACGGCGGTTATATCGAAACATGGAATTCGAGGCAGGTATACATCGCTCTTGGATTTCTGCTTGAAACGGCGGCGTTGTTAGGCATCGACGCGACGCCTATGGAAGGATTCGATCCCGTGCAGTTTAACGAAATCCTGGGTTTAACGGACTATTCGGTGACGGCCCTTGCGGCTGTGGGTTACCGTGACGCCGGGCATGATTGGCTTGCACCGCTTGCTAAGGTGCGAAAGCCTGATCACGAGATTATTCAGCGAATATGAGTCAGGGGGAAGCAAGGCGGGAGAAATGAACACATTTATTGTAAATTGGACGCCGAAGATCGTTGATCTCTTTCGGTTATTGGTGAGGTTTTGGGGGTTTTGATACGTAAAAACTCCGGAGGCGATATGGAAAAATATCTTGAAAGGGCGGTCACATATCCGCAATACGTTAAGTTGATCGATGATCTGCTCGCCGAGGGCAAAACCACGGGAACGAATCAATCGGAAGCGATGCTCGGTTACGGCAAATTGAACCGCCAGCGGATGAGCAGGGTCGAAAAGACGATTGAGCTTAGTGATGATATTAAGAAGGCGGCCGGAAATGTTCGTCACAGACAGATCTGGCTCACGATTACCGAGGGCTGGTGCGGTGACGCGGCGCAAAACGTTCCGGTCATCGAGAAAATCGCCGCCGAAAGCGATAAAATAGAGACACTCTATATTTTACGTGACGAAAATCTCGATCTGATGGACCAATTTCTAACTAAAGGAGCAAGGGCGATACCGAAATTGATAGTGCTTGCCGCCGATACGCTGGACGTTTTGGACACGTGGGGGTCGCGACCTGCTCCAGCGCAAACGCTGTATTTCGACTTAAAAAATAGCGGCGTCGAGAAATCCGAGATATCCGAAAAGCTACAGCGTTGGTATAACGAGGACCGAGGACGGAGCCTTCAGGCTGAATTTGTAGAGTTAATTGAACGGGCTGAGCAAGGCTCGGCTACGACAAGAACGGGGGATGCGGTAGTCGGCGCTTAGTCGAAAATGAAAGCATACGAACTAGAACAGTTTGGCATAGACAATCTCCACCTGGTCGAGCGTGACATACCGCGTCCGGCAGAGGAAGAGGTATTGATTCGGTTTCATGCCGCATCACTCAATTTTCGCGATGTGATGGTCGCGAATGGCTCTTACAACCCGCGAATGAAGCTGCCCACGATTCCGTTTTCGGACGGTGCGGGCGAAATCGTCGAGATAGGTAAGGCCGTCACGAAATGGAAGGTTGGCGACCGCGTATGTTCGACGGTGATCCAGGGTTGGATCGACGGCGGGCCAGCGGCCGAAAAGGCAAAAACCGCGATCGGGGCAGGCAATTACGATGGCGTCTTGCGTGAATACGCGGCTTTCAACGCCGACGCGGTCGTCAGCGTTCCTGAACATTTATCTTACGAAGAGGCGGCCACGCTGCCTTGTGCGGCGGTGACCGCGTGGCACGCTCTTATTGTTTCGGGTAAGCTGCAGGCGGGCGAGACCGTCCTTACGCTTGGGACGGGTGGGGTGTCGGTCTTTGCGATCCAGTTTGCAAAACATCTGGGAGCCAAGGTTATCGCAACCTCAAGCAGCGATGAGAAGCTGGAAAAAGTAAGGCGATTGGGTACCGACGAAACCATCAATTACCGCACCCGTGAGGATTGGGACAAGGCCGTTCTGGAATTGACCGATGGACGCGGCGTCGATCACGTTATCGAGGTCGGCGGCACTGGGACGCTCGCGAGATCGGTAAGAGCCGTTCGCGTTGGCGGACACATTGCGTTGATCGGGGCGTTGGATATGGGGGGCGAATTCAATCCGATACCCGTATTTATGAAAGGCATTCGGGTGCAGGGGATCTTTGTAGGCTCGCGGGAAATGTTCGAAGACATGAACCGCGCGATCGAAGCGGGCAAGATAAGACCCATTATTGATAAGGTCTTCGATTTTGGCGAAGTTCGAGACGCGTTGAAATATATCGAAAGCGGGGCGCATTTTGGCAAGATCGTGGTCAAAATTTGAGGTTTGTTTGCAAGGGGATATGGGTTAGTAAATATGAAAACAAGAAAGTTAAGAAATCTGGAAGTTTCCGCCATCGGTCTTGGCTGCATGGGAATGTCCGAATTCTACAGTGGCCGCGATGACGTTGAGAGCATAGCGACGATCCAACGGGCATTGGAGATCGGCGTTAATTTTCTCGACACGGCGGACATGTACGGGCCGCATATCAATGAAGAATTGGTCGGCAAGGCGATCGCGGGTAAGCGGAACCAGTTTGTGATCGCGACAAAATTCGGGATCGTTCGCGATCCTAACGATCCGACGAATCGCACTATAAACGGCAAGCCGGAATACGTGAAACAGTCAGTTGAGGGCAGCTTGATGCGGCTCGGGATCGACGAGATCGATCTTTATTATTTACATCGCGTTGATTCGAACACGCCGATCGAGGAAACGGTTGGGGCGATGTCGCGGCTGATCGAGGAAGGCAAGATAAGACATATTGGATTATCCGAGACGTCAGCCGAAACGCTGCGCCGGGCGTCCGCGGTTCATCCGATCACGGCCCTGCAATCGGAATATTCGCTTTGGACGCGAGATGTCGAGGAAAATGATGTATTGGCGGCTTGCCGTGAGCTGGGTATCGGACTCGTGCCGTATTCACCGCTCGGGCGGGGATTTTTGTCGGGTGAGATCAAGAAATTTGAGGATCTTGCGGAGGACGATTATCGCCGCGAGAGTCCCCGGTTTCAGGGCGAGAATTTTGATAAAAATCTGGCTTTAGTCGCTAAGGTCGAGGAAATTGCGAATGAGAAAGGCATTGGTACCTCACAGCTTGCCCTCGCGTGGGTCCTGGCTCAGGGTGAAGATATCGTCCCAATTCCCGGAACGAAGCGGCGAAAATACCTGGAGCAAAACGCAGCGGTCGTGGATGTGGTTTTGACGGCCGACGAATTGGAACAGATAAACGCGATCTTTCCGACCAACGCAGCGGCGGGCACTAGATATCCAAAAGAAATGATGGCGTTTTCAAATCGATAAGTAAAAAATAAAAAAGGGGAAAATATGCCAGAAAGAAGTGCGAAAGCAGAATGGACCGGAAGTTTATTGGAAGGCAAGGGCAAAATGGCCCTTGGGAGCGGGTTGTTTGAGGGAGCATTTTCGTTCAACACGCGAATGGGCGACGAGCCGGGGACGAATCCCGAAGAGCTTTTAGGGGCGTCACTTGCCGGATGTTACACGATGGCCCTCAACGCGACACTTGAGAAAAGGGGTACGCCCGCGAAAAGCGTTCATTCCGAGGCAAAGGTCTATCTGGGCAAGGACGACAGCGGTTTTGTGATCAAGCATATTGATCTTGAAACAGTAGCCGACGTTGAAGGAATAGAGGAATCAGAATTTGTGCAGATCGCCGAAGACGTTAAGAAAACGTGCCCGATCAGCAAGGCCCTGGCCGTCGTGACCATCAATCTCAAGGCGGATTTGGCAAAAAGTTGACGAAAAGTTAATATAAACAACAATAATTTGAAGGAGCTATTATGGGAAATTTTGCAAAAGAAGTAACGGATACAGCATTTGAAACTGATGTATTAGGATCGGAAATGCCTGTTTTGGTAGATTTTTGGGCCGAATGGTGCGGCCCGTGCCGCATGATCGCACCGTCGGTCGAGGCGATCGCGGAGGAATACGAAGGCAAGGCCGGGGTATTCAAGATGAATGTGGACGAAAATCTTAACGTGCCGCAGCAATACGGC
>JAYVDQ010000080.1:0-15354 GCA_043749325.1 Chloracidobacterium sp.
TGGTTTGGAGCAGACCGCTCTGCTCTTTCAAGTTTGGATGATTGTCGATGTGCTCTTTTATAAGTTGGTGCACGTTTTCAATCTCTTTTTCGAGAGTTCTGATTATGCGCTTCAAACTCGGCCTGACCGTTCTCGAAGATGCTTCGAGCCGGTTGTTTTCGGCACCGAGCATTTGATCAAGAGCTTTCAGGCGGCGCGTTAAGTCCTGTAGATGCTTGACTTCGACGCTCGGCGGGTGCCAGAGTTTCAGGTCTTTCGCCATGCAGAAATTGGCAATAGTGCGGGCGTCAGCCGGATCGGTCTTGTTCCGCTGCAAATCAGATTTGGCGAAGCCCTTGATACGCAGCGGATTGACGACAGAGACGCGATGGCCCTTCTCGTACAGGAACTCGGCCACCGCCTCGCCGTATATCCCGGTCGCCTCCAGACAGGCGTGAACCTGCGTTATACGAAGGGACGAAAGCCAACCCGCCAGCAGCTTAAAGCCTTTTTGCGAATTGTCGAATTTGCGGGCCAGCGTTTTTTGATTAAACATGAGAACTACATCCAAAATCTTTTTACCGACATCGATCCCAAGAACTGCTTTTGACATGATGATATGCTCCTTAAAAACATTGTTCCCAGGTCAACCTTGTTCATTCAGACTCTGCCAATTATGGGCGGTCATACGATACTGTCCGGCCTTTTGGAACAATTGAAAAACGGAAAAGAGGTCATGATCTTCAGAACAGACTCGAAGTCATCAAGGGACGAACAGACTCATCTTTTCCAGCAACCAATAAGTGCCCTTATTGATCGATAAGCATTTGATTGTCAAGATACAAAGGGACGGATGAAATAGCGTGGGGTAAGGCCGACGGCCGCAACCCCACGACAATGACTCCATGTTGAATTGCTCCCTGAAAGGGAGCAATGAGGGGCATTCGTCCCTTTCAGGGACGCCATTTGTAGAGGCATCACCATCGTCGGGATTCTCCCAACGCTATTGCCTTTGTCCCTTTCAGGGACGCCATTGAGTGATCCGGGTTAAATATAGTTATGAGTTTGCCGTCTTATGATCTTCGGCCTTGTAAAGACCCTCGTACGCCCCTTTACGCAGGTTTATGCCGTATTCGACGAATGCCTTGAGCGCCGAAAGCATCTGCGACCAGCCCATGCAATTTCCATAAGAACGTTTGAGATCGTCAGGCGTTTCCTGCCATCCTGATTCCAAAATTCCCACTATCGTCGCGTCTGGACCGTCCTGCTCGAACTTCATCTCCACCAGAGTGTTTCCGCCGTCGGTTCGGGATTGCCACTCGAGGACGATAAGCTCGTTCTTGACGGTTTGCTTGACCGTAACGGGAAATCTGATCTCCTCGCCCGGTGTGTCGGCAAAGGTCCATTCGACCGTTGACCCGGCGTCAAGCGGAGCACTAGAACCGCCGTTGGTGAAAAAGCCGCTCAGTTTGCTTGGATTGTAGACCGCGTCGAAAACTTCCGCGACCGGTTTTTGTATTTTCGTCTGTACCTGAAATTTTATTTCCATAATTTTCTCCTTCGTTTTGAGTTCCTGCTTTAGCAGGCCTCTGCTCGACAGGTGAATAAATCAATATGCCTCAGCTACCGTCGACGTCTTGACTAAACTTAGACACGATCTTGATCTAAACGAATAAAGCCCGCCCATCGAAATGGACAGGCTTTATTAACATGAACGCAGTTTCCGCTTACGGAATCTTTAGTTCCTGTCCCGGCTGGATCTCGTCGGGGTCGCTGAGGATATCCCGATTCGCGTCAAAGATCGCTTTCCATGAGACACCGTATTTTGCACCGATCTTGCTCAGGTTGTCGCCCGCCTCGACCGTGTACGTATTACCCGCTGCTGCTGCTGCCCCTTCCGTGACGTTAAGCACAAGGTCGCCCGATTGATAATCGGGATCGATTCGCGCGTATTCGTCCCAAAGAGCCTGTTTTGCTTCGGCACTCGGTGCCACAGCATCAATGTGAAGAACCCCGTCTCCTTCGCTCAACTCATAGGTCGTGCCGTTGGAATTCGCGAGTTCAAGAAGTGATTGATATTTTTCTTGTAATGACATATTTCCTCCTTTGTCGGCCTATTTGTTGAGATTGTTGATGACTTTCTTCGGCTTGGATTCGTTGGCGGCCATCATGACTTCGGCAACTTTTGCCTTGTCGACGGTTCCGCTTAACGTAACTTCACCATTTGATACCGTAACGGTCACGCCGCTGATGTTCTTTTTCTTAAGAGCTTCGTTGATCGTGCCCTCAAGCATCTTATCCGGTGACGGCGGTGGCGGTGGGGGCAACGGCTTCAGCGTGCAGTTGTTGGTTACTGACTTGATGCCCTCGACCGACTTGACCGAACTCTCAGCTTTTGCTTTTACCAGCTGATCGGCAACCTCGCCTGTGAGCGTGGCCACACCGTCTTTAACGGCAACCGTTACACCCGTAACCTTATCGGCGGCCAGCTTATCGGTAGCCGCTTTTGTCAGGTCAGCATCGCTCTTGCCGCACGCGCTCATAAATAGAGCAACCGCCAGCATTAGCACTGTAAAAAATTTAACTTTCATTTTCCCTCCTGAAAAATTTTGTTCATTATGTAGATGTAAAATCGCAAATACCCCTTGAATATACGCGATGCTAAGCATAAGACGCTTACCCTAAACAAGCAGCAAGATCAAATTATTTAGTAAGTTTATAGTGATTGAAAATCGAAATTTTCGCAAGATAAAATACGAAATTTAAGAGAAAATTTCGTCCAGGATCTGTTTTGCGACCTCGTAAGAGGTGTAGTCAGAGCGGACAATAAAATGCCAATCGGCGAGGCAATAGACCTTTTGCCTTTCCTCAAACAGCCGCCGCGTTTCCTGCTTATTCCTCGCGAGCGGCCGGTCTTTGCGGGAGTAGGTGATGTTTAGCCAGCAGTGTTCAAATGTCGATTCAAGCCAGACGCTCGTGAAGCCCCTATTTTTGAGAAGCGCGCGGTTTGCGGGTACGGTCCACGTTCCTCCGCCCAGCGAGAGAATGTGGGAATCGGTCGAGTTAAGCACCCGCTCAAGATTCTGCGATTCGAGCGTACGATAAAATTCAATACCGTCCTGGTCGATAATATCGGCTATGACGCGGCCCGAGTTTTGTTCGATCACCCTGTCGAGATCGATCCAGCGGCATTTCATTACATGGGCGAGATGACGGGCGACGCTCGATTTCCCGACGCCCATAAAACCTGTTAATGCAATTTTGATGTCCTTATTTATCATTCACGACAACACTTTGCAGTGTTTCAAAAAATCCAGGGAACGAAATATCGGCCGACTCAGCCCCGATGATCTCAGTTTCGCCTCTCGCAAGAAGTCCCGCGACCGCAAAAGCCATAGCTATACGGTGATCTCCAAAAGAATCGATCACCGCCCCCTTAAGGTCGGAACGGTGGATCTTAAATCCATCGGGAAATTCTTCCACGGCCACACCCATCCGGCGAAGATTCTCAACGATCGCCGAAATTCGGTCAGATTCCTTAACGCGAAGTTCGGCCGCATCGCGTATCTCAATGCCGCCGTCGATCTGTGTCCCGAACACAGCGAGAATCGGAATTTCGTCAATGAGATTGGCGATCGTGTCGCCATTTACGAGGTTAGGTTCCGTGTTTTGGGTGGCCGAAATATGTCCTCGGGCACGCAGCGTGGCTATCGGTTCGTTGTTCACTTCGCGCTGATCGGTCAATAGCACGTCTGCCCCAAGATCACGCAATACATCAAATATCGCGGCTCGGCTAGAGTTAAAACCGACATTTGGAAGCGTAATATCGGATCCCTCGAGGCACGCAGCCGCGACCAGGAAAAATGCGGCTGACGAGATGTCCGATGGAACGACCACGTCGCGTGCGGTCAACGTCGCATCGCCCGAAACCGCAATGCGAGCACCGATTGGTAATTGGTCGATCTTTACATCGACGCCAAACCATCGCAGCATTCGTTCGGTATGATCGCGGGTTTGGACAGGTTCGATCACGGATGTTTCGCCATCGGAGTTGAGCCCGGCTAGCAAAACGCATGATTTTATTTGGGCCGAAGCGACCGGCGGCTGATATTCGATGGCCGTTAGCGGCTGTTTGCCAGAAATAGCGAGTGGTGCCCGACCTTCGTTAGAATCAATGCCTGCTCCCATTTTTGAAAGCGGTTCGATGACGCGCTTCATCGGCCTTTTTTGAAGCGATTCATCACCGATCAGTACGGAGTCGAAGATTTGTCCCGCCATAATTCCCGCGAGCAGTCGCATCGTCGTGCCGCTGTTGCCGCAATCCAGCGGCCCCGAAGGCGGCGTAAAGCCTGTTTTGCCAACGCCGTTCACGATGACGGTATTGTCGTCACGGGTTATTTGAACGCCCAACGAGCGGAGACATGAAACGGTTGACGAGCAATCCTCGCTGGTCGCAAAATTGTCTATTCGCGTCTCACCGATTGCGATCGAGGCCAGCATCGCGGCCCGATGAGAAATCGATTTATCACCCGGAAGTCGAATATTTCCACGCATAAATGTTGCGGGTCTGATCTTCATATTTACAATCTTAGACGAGAGATGGCTATTTTGTCTTGACAGCAACTGCCTTAAACGGATAACTTACAAAACATACATTGTGAGTGAGATACGAGAGATCAAGCTGCCCAGCCGCATCGAATCGGTAGATCAAGCGGCCATCGAAGCGGACGAATTTGCCAAAAGCCGTGGCTTTGGTGACGATTTTGTCTCCGCGATAGACCTTGCTATTCGCGAATCGGTGGCTAATGCCGTAAAGCACGGCAATAAATTTGACGAGACAAAAAAGGTGGAAGTTACGTTTTCCGATTCGTCGGAGGGGTTTGAGGTCACCGTTCGTGACCACGGCAGCGGGTTTGCCGTTGACGAAATTCCGGATCCGACCAACCCGGAAAATCTATTAAAAGCGAACGGCCGCGGAATACTGTTTATGAATTCATTTATGGATGAAGTAAGCTGGTCGAATCATGACGAAGGCGGAATGGTAGTTAAAATGGTGAAAAGGCGATAATCACCTATTGTCGTATGGACTTTTGGATTGATATTGGTCTAAAATCGGCTATCGCAAATTATAAAAGTAAGAGGAGATAACAATGGCAGATATTACAATTACGGAACGCCAGGCGGGTGACGTCACAATCCTGGATCTCGCGGGCAAGGTTACGATCGGCGAGGGAAGTGTCGCTCTGCGTACGACGATCCGCCGATTGCTGGGCGAAGGCAAAAACAAGATCCTGCTCAATTTGGCCGGCGTCGGCTATATTGATTCGAGCGGTATCGGCGAGCTGGTTTCGAGCTTTACGGCTGTTAAGAAAGAAGGCGGAATATTGAAGCTTTTGAAATTGACGCAAAAGATCCAGGATCTCCTGGCGATCACAAAGCTTTTTACCGTTTTCGACGTCTATGACGAAGAAGGCGAGGCTCTCAGCAGCTATAATTAATTAGCATTACGTTTTGCAATGCAGATAGAGGGTAAAGGAAAAGCTGTTTGTTCCTTTATCCTTTCTTCTTTTCGTGCAGGTTAAATACATCCTTAGATCGAGAAGATTCATCTTGTAAAGAGCGTAAGTTTTATCATATCGAGACAGATTATAAATGCAGCGAGTTTTTTTATTATTAATATTGGCAGCCTTTGCCATAGGGGTATCAGGACAGACGACTCCGCAAGGGTTCGACCTTTCGAATTACGGCGTCCGAATCGAACCGGATAAGCGACTGATCCTTGTCCTCGCGACGCTTGAGATGGCGACGGGGAAAAATGGCGCGGGTGTGGACGAAAAGCTGATAAATACACCGCTTTCTGAAAAAGGCTCGAAATTTAGGGAACAGATACTGAACGACAACGCCAACTTGCCCGCGGATCTGCGGATCAAAATTTCGAGCTTTATAGCGCAATACAAAAAACGGAATCCGAAAGCGACAGATGCCGAGATCGTGGCCCCGTTTATTTCGATGGCGTACACATTGACACCGGTTCCCGAACTCGCCGACCCTGTTATTACTAACGACCTGCCGGGCAACCTGCTTGATGTGCTCGATTTTGCACCGTTGGTGCGCGAATTCTATCGGCGCTCGGTTATCAGCTCAAAGCTAGACGATTATGTAAAAGACGCCCGCTTATTGTCGGATGGAGCGCTCCGCGGCTCGACGCGCGACATGGTCAGCGAACTGCTCGATTACCTCCATACCCGGCCGCAGCTGACGTTTACGGAAAAGATCAAGGTCGAGACGCGAAAGGGAACGAGTAAGACACAAACGCTGACCAAGGTTGAGACCCGCGAGCATGATCGTCATTTTTACGTTGTGCCGGAGAACCTTGCGCCCAAGGGCAATGTCAATTTTCTAAACATTCGCGATGATTACTACATAATTATCCCGCCCGATACTTTGCTCACAAATTCGGAAGGCCGCCGGGCGTTCCTTCAATTTGTCGTCGATCCGATCATCCTAAGCAAATCCAAAGAGATGGGGGCCGTTCGCGATTGGGCCAAACCGAAATTGGACGAGCTGCGCAAAGCCGATCCGAACATTTCTCCCGACATTTTTCTTGCGTTGTCACATTCGCTCGTAGCGGCGGTCGATGTCCGGGAGTCACAATATTCCAAGATCGGCATCGCGACGGACCAGGCAAGGCAAAAGATCAGCCTGCTAAAAACCGACGAGGAAAAGCGAGCACTGTCGAAGGACCTCGAAAAATTTAAGGAATCGCTTGATGACGAGGCCACCTTACATTTGTACGATGATTACCAAAAAGGCTCGGTTCTTGCATACTATTTTGCGGAGCAACTAAAAGGGATCGAAGACTCCGGTTTTGACATCGCCGCATCGCTTCGTGAGATGATCGCCGCTTTCGACCCGGTGAAAGAAACGATCCGCGTTGCCAATACGGCCGACGCCCGGAAAAGGGCACTGGCGGCCCGCGAAGAGCGTAAACTGCATCCCGAGACCCGCTTTACCGTTGCCGAAAATCCGGTAACGACTCGTCTTCTCGAAATTCAAAAGATGATCGATGCCAAGGACCTGCCAAAGGCAAATGCCGAATTAAAGCAGCTTTTGACGCAATATCCTTCGGAGCCTCGGATCTATTACAACATTGGCCGGGTCGCCAGCCTCGCCGCCGAAGGAATAGCGGAGCCGGATGCGCAGTCGCGGAAGTTGCTTGAAGCTAAGACCGCGTACGGCAACGTGCTCAGAACCGCGACGCCAGACACCGAGCGGGCTTTGCTTTCATTAACTTACGTCGCTCTCGCCCGGATCTACGAATTCTTTAGTCAAAATGAATACGCCATAAAACTTTATGAACAAGCTATAAAACTCGATGACGTCAAGAACGGCGCCTACAACGAGGCTATCGCCGCCAAGCAGCGTCTGCTAAAGCCTCAATAACGCAAATCCAGGCAATATTTCGACTATGATTTTTCCGGCCATTATGTTAGGGTTATCGTCGGTCGCATAATTTAGTTCGATTGCGATGTCTTTCCACGACATTTACAAAACATATCAGGAGTAACATAAATGAAAGTATTCAACAATTTTAAGAGAATCAGTCTGCTCGTAATCGCGATTGGGCTAATGGGTATTTCGGTCAGCAGTGCAAGTTCAAGCTTTGACTATAAATTCAAGGTACACAACACCACAAAATTTAGGATCACCAAAATCATGGTGTCCGAAAACGGAAAGAAATACGGCCTTTTTGACATTGGCGACGGCATACCTGCCGGTGCCACTGAAGAGTTGGTATGGGATAAATCTACTGATAAAGGTGCCTGTGAGTTGTATTTTAAAGCAACGTTCAGCGATAAATCGGAGTCGGAACCCGCAAAATTTGATTTCTGCGAAAAGGATCTGGTTCTGGAATTTTAGTTAATAAAAACTATTTTAAGCATAGATAAAAGCGTCGGGATAATATCCGGGGCTTTTTTTGATAAAGCGGGCGGGATCATTTTTGGGGGATTGATTTTCGGAATCGCTAAGTTCTACATTTTCCATAAACTCTGCTACGGTTTAATCAATGTCATCCGAAAGTTTTCGCAGCGGCTATGTCGCCCTCATCGGCCGGCCGAATGCCGGAAAATCCACACTTTTGAATCGTCTCGTCGGCGAAAAGATCGCGGCTGTTTCTAATAAACCGCAGACTACGCGACACCGCATAAAGGGGATCGTTAACCGTGCGGGCGGGCAGATCGTGTTCATAGACACGCCTGGTGTGCATAAGCCGGGCCATCTGCTCAACCGACGAATGATGTCGGCGGTTCACGACGCGATAATGTCGGTCGATCTGATCGTGCTAATGCGGGACGCAAGCGTTTCGACGGGAAACGGCGACCGGTTCGTGTTCGAGCTTGTAAAACAGGCTGAAAAACCAAGTGTGCTGGTGCTAAATAAGATCGACAAGCTTCACGACAAGGCCGCTGTGTTGCCGCTGATCGAGAGCTACGCAAACGAATTCGAATTTGCCGAGATCGTACCCGTTTCGGCCCTCAAAGGCGACGCGATCGAAACTTTGCTGGATCAGATCGTCAAGCATTTGCCGCCCGGCGAGCGGATATTTGCAGATGACGAGATGACCGATCAATCGACCCGCATCATCGCGTCCGAGATGGTCCGGGAAAAGATCCTTGCCACGACCGGCAAGGAAATACCATACGTTACGGCAGTCGTGACGGAGGTTTTTGACGAATCCGAGCCGGCGTTGACGAGAATATTTTGTGCCATCTATGTCGAGCGTTCGTCGCAAAAAAAGATCATCATCGGCAAGCAGGGAGCCCGCATCAAGGACATCGGCACAAAGGCCCGCGTCGATATTGAAAAACTGCTGGGCAAAAAAGTGTTTCTAAAACTCTTCGTCAAGGTCGTCGAGGATTGGCGTAACCGCGAACGGGATCTCGACGACATCGGTATCCACGAATGAGCGATACCATATCAAAGAGATGGTTAGCCATCGACATTGAGACCGGAGCAGACGCAGCCGACGCGGTCGAATATGCTCTCAACGCCCTTGACTCTCTCGGGACGGAGATAGATAGTCTGCGAAAATCCGCGGGTGATAACTTGAGAGTCACCGGCTATTTCCACGAACTCCCTGACGCCGAGCTTTTGGGCCGCGAGATCAACGTTGGGTTAAAAATCTATGGCCTGCCTGCTGATACAATCCACAGGGTCACGACACGCGAGGTGCGAGACGCCGATTGGCTTGCCGAATGGAAACGCCACTGGAAGCCGACCGGGATCGGTAAGTTTATCATCGCCCCGCCATGGTCGGACGTGCCGGAAAGCGACAAGATCGTCATTCGTATCGAGCCGAATATGGCTTTTGGAACCGGTACGCATGAAACAACGCAGCTTTGTCTGACGGCGATAGGCGAAAATTACGGCGACGGACAGTCGTTTCTCGATGTCGGGACCGGAACCGGCATTTTGGCGATAGCCGCTGCAAAACTCTCGGATCGGTCCTCGATTACGGCATGTGATACCGATACTGACTCCGTAAAAATAGCGAAAGAAAATGCTGTCGCGAATGGCGTGGGGGAACGGATCGAGTTTTTTGAAGGCTCGATCTCGGATGCGACACCGGTCTTTGATTTCGTTTGTGCCAATCTGACGATCGATGTGATCGTGCCTATTTTGCCGACGCTGATCGAGAAAACAAGGGACAGTCTCTTGCTCTCAGGCATTCTGGACATACAAGAGGCGATCATAGTCGATGAGCTTTTGAAATTTCAGATCTCAGATTTTGATATCGAACGTGCCGGAGATTGGATCTCCGTACTGGTCCGGCCTAGTTAGGTTTTTTGAACGGGACGGCCAGCGGAATATCGCCATCGTCGGTGATAGTAACGAGCGGTATGCGAGATTTCGGCTTTGCCCTCGGGCCTGCCGTTTTCAAAACCGGTGGACCGCCTTTTTGCAAAGTAAAGTTCACCGGTGAGAGCGATTCGGTGCGTTTCAACATGGTCCCTCCGCGCCCTCCTATCCACACCCGATTGCCGCCGCGGAAAACGACCGCCTGTAGCAGCTTGCTTGTTATATTTGGCTGTACAGACCAGGTAGCGCCGCTATCCTCCGTTATCAAGACGGTGCCCAATTCACCGACCGCAACTGCCGAGTTTCGTCCGTAAGCCTGAACAGCGAATAGATTTAATCGCACCGCCGATTCCTTATCCAGCCATGTTTGTCCGCCATCGGTTGTCCGCAGCGTTATGCCGCCCGCTCCGACCGCAAACCCGGTCCGGCCATCGAAAAAGCTCACAGCATATAGATTTTCGCGGACATTTGTCTTCACCTTTTCCCAAGTAACGGCTCCGTCACCCGTTTTGAGGATCGTGCCTTTGTCGCCGACGGCGATGCCGTGTTTGTCATCGGAAAACTTTACGTCTTCGAGCCAGAGCCGCGTTCCGGATTCAGATCTTGCCCACTGAATGCCGGCTGAGTCGGTGCGGAGGATAATTCCACCCGCTCCGACGGTAAAACCGGTCTTATCGGAGACAAAATTGACGGCAAACAGGTCTTCCGTAGCGTTCGACGGCAATTGGCTCCAGCTTGCTCCGCCATTTGACGTTCTCAGAATCGTACCGCCGTCACCGACTATCCAGCCTTTTTGTCCATCTATAAAGAAGACGGAATTTAAATTTGCCTGGGTATCCGTGAAAACGGGCAGCCAGCTTGAGCCCGCGTCATTGGTAAGCCATATCCTTCCATGCGAGCCCACGGCCACGCCGATCTCGTCATTTAAAAAGGCCAGGTCATTTACGTCCTCGCGACCACCTTCGCTAAGACGTTGCCAGCTTAAACCGCCGTCGTCGGTTCTCAGGATCAGCCCATTTTCACCCACTGCCCAGCCGGTATATCTGTCACCGTAATAGACGCTTACAAGCTTTGGATTGGTGCGGACGTTGAATGGAAGCCATGATCGCCCGCCGTCGCCGGTCAGCCAGATCACGCCATTAGAATCGCTCATCGAACCGTTGACCGGGTCGGCAAACGAGATCGAAAGCAGGTCAGCTCGGCTAAAAATATTGACGAGCGACCACGTCTGGCCGGCATCTTCGCTCCGGGCCACGCATCCGTCATACCCCGCGGAGACGATTACCATCGGGGAGAGGAAAACCGCATCAGAGATCATCCTGCCCGAACACGGATTGGACAATTTCCAGGTTTCGCCGCCATCGATGGTCGTCAAAACAACCCCTCCAACCCCGGCCGCGACCACGTGCAGATCGTCAAAGGCGTCGATGTTAAGTAACTGTTCGTCCGTTGCGGAATTCTGTGGTTTCCATGTCAATCCGCCGTCGATTGTCTTAAGGAGACGGCCGTGGGTTCCCGTTATCCATCCGGTTTTGAAGCCAGAACCGGTGAATGTAATGCTGTAGAGGTGATCGCGGGTTTCAACCGCCACCCGCCGCCATTCTTTGCCTCCATTTATCGTGCTAAGAATGGTGCCGCGAGAGCCGACAACAAAGGCATTGTCCTTATCCCGCACGAACACCGAGGATAATGTCACGTCCTGCGGCGGCGTTTGTCTGACCCAGCTAAAACCGCCATCGAGCGTTCGAAGGATCGTGCCATCGGAACCGACGGTAAATCCCGTTTCTTTATCCGGCGCGAAGTGGATCGAATAAAGCGAATTACCTTGCGGCAAAGGGTTTTGCCACGTCCATCCAAGCCCGCCGCGTTGGGCAAATATGGCCTGGACAAATAAAAAAAATATCACCACAGAGACACCGAGACGCAGAGACGGCAAAACCACTTTAAGAAGGGGGCTCATAAATACGGTTGATAGAAATTCTTGTTTAAATTTCAAAACAATTCTCTAAAAATCTCTGCGACTCAGCGTCTCTGCGGTTAAATCTCAAGAACGCCAATGTCAGCCGCTGCTTCGTCGAGCATATCTTTGTCAACGTAACCAAGCTCCGCTAATTTTCGCGCCATCGAATCGGCGACTTCCTGAACAACGTGGCCGTCGTGGCCCTTGACCCATTGCCAGGTTATTTGATGCCGTTTAGAGGCGTCATCGAGCTTTTTCCACCATTCGTGGTTGGTTTTTCGTTTCCACGTACCGCCCATCGTCTCGACTACATAGCGCGAATCGGACATTAGAGTGACTTTACAGGGTTCCGTCAAGCTTTCGAGGCCGACGGTCGCCGCGGCGATCTCGGCCTGCTGATTGGTCGCGTTGCCCAAATATATGCCGACGGCTTTCCAGAAACCCTGAAAGCCAAGCACAGCGACCGCCGCCGCACGCGTGACGCCCTTGCCATTACCCAGACTTGAGCCGTCACAGACGATCGTTACCTGTTTCATAATTAATTGCCGATCGAGACTACATTATCAACATAATTGTCGAAAGTTTCATCGTGCGAGATGACAAAAAGTTGATCAAAATGGGTGATCCGGCTGATCTGCATAGCGAGGTTTTCGCGGCGTTCGGCGTCCATGTTGGTGGTCGGCTCGTCGAAGAACGCAATGCGAATATCCGTCAATTGTTTTAGTAAAGCCAGACGTATCGACAACGCCGCCGCCATCTGCTCGCCGCCCGACAGGCTGGTAAACGGCCTCTCGTAACCGTCCTCCTCTAGCATTATGGCGTAATCCTCGCCCCATTTCAGCGAGCGTTCCGCATTTCCCGTTATTTCGCGAAACATCTGATTTGCCTCGAGCGATACGTGATTGACATAATTGCGTGCGACTCGCGGGGCCGCATCCTTGAGAGTTTCGCGGATAAAGGCGGTTGTCTCGGCCACCGTTTCGAGGCGTTCCTTTTCTTTGAATTCCGCCGACATCGATTGTCTGATCTCGGCAAATCTCTTCAGTTCACCGGAGAGCTGCTCTTCGCGACGCTTTGCCGCGTCGAACGTCGCCCGTGTCTCGGCATGACGTTTTTCCGCGTCGTGCAGGCCGGCCCGTTCGGCGAGATGCAGGGCCTTGTCATATCCGGAGCCGATCAACTCTTGATGTTCGTCCAGCTCTTCGATCAGAATGCGGCGGTCGGATTCCAACCGCTCGAGATTGCTCTCGATCTTTGAAATACTTTCACGAAGCTCCGGCTCGCGCGATATCTCATTCTCAAGAACGCGTATCCGCGATCTCGGGTCGCCAAGCACCTGGAGTTTGGCATCGATCCCCGCAAGCTGTTTTTCGAGGTCGGTAAGGCCGGCAATCTGTGTTTCGAGTTTCTTTTGCTCATCGGCCAAATGTATGCCCTCTGCTTTTAGCTCCGCTTCACGCCGGCGAAAATTGGTAAGAACCGATGCGAACCGCTCGGCGACGCGGGCTCTTTTCAAATTCGTCTCGACGGACGAATGCTCGCCCTCGAAGGTCGCTATCTGCGACCTTAGATCTGAGAATTGGCTCGACACAAACGACTCGAGCGTTTCTCCCGGCTTTAGATTGAGACATTTCTGCGACAATATCGGACACAGGCCGTTTTTGATCTCGCTCTGAAATTTTTCGTCCCGTTCGAGGCTTGCTTTCAGGCTGGCGAGCTGAGTGATCAATTCTGCCTGACGTCTTTCAAGATTTTTGACCTCGTCCGCACCTGTTGCCCTTGCTTCAGCGTCTTTTAACTGATCGAGATTTTCTTTATAGGTGGATCGGAGGCGAGCCACTCGTTGTCCCAGAGCTTTTATTTGATCCTCAACCGCTCGGACGACTGCGATCTTTTCTCTAAGGCTCGCAATCTCGCTTTCGAGCTTTTCCTGTTCAGCGGTCTTAGGCTTCAGGGTCGCAATTTCAAGATGAGCTTTTTGGACGGTTTCTAGACTCTCCAAAATCCGCTTTTGTTCGGCTTTTATATTGAGGACGACATTTTCTATTCGTTCGGCTTCGTCGAGCTTGGTAACCACAACCCGCTTTTCCTTGATCGCTTTTTCGAGAATCTTTATATCATTAGCGAGTTTTCCGGTTTGCTCCTGGTAGCTTTTGTATTCTTCCTCGACTGCTTCGGAGCGAGACAATTCGCCCTCGGCACGTGCTATGCCCTCGCGAACACCCGAGATCGATATCTCTAAAAATCGCGAGGTCTCGCGGAGTTTTTCGGCCGCTTGCCGGTAATCTTCGACCTTTAGCAGGCGGTCGAATGCGATCTTGCGTTCGGTTGCGCCTTCCAGAAAGATAGCGGTAAATGTGCCTTGTGGAACACCGATCGCCTGCTTGAAGAGCGACCTGAGATCCGTACCCGGTTCGAGCCCGAGATGTTGCCAGAGAAAGCGAAAAACCTCTTCTTTTTTATCGGCGATCCGCTTTTGTAGCCGCGGATCGGTAACGTGATAACCCGCTCCCGAATCCCGATAAACAATATACTCGCGTTCGTCCAGGCCGCTCTCAAAGGTGACGCGGACCGAGCCTTTCTTTTCACCCCGCTTTACGAAATCCTCTTTTTTATAGTCGAGCAGATCAAAAAGCACCCATGCTATAGCCTCGATGATCGTCGTTTTGCCCGCCCCGTTCTCGCCGGTGATGGCGGTCGTGCCTTTTGTAAATTCTATGGTTGAGACAGCATGAGATTTGATATTCTCAAGCTCGATCTTGGAGATGTGCATCGCTATTTCAAGTTTAGAATAAATCGGTGGAAACAAAAAAGCATCGACTATTGGGAGATGGGAAATTCGCTTTTTAACGCTACAATCTACGTATGAAGATCGAACCCGGAGAAACCGTTATCGCCATTCTGCACAGCCCCCGGGAAAAGCTGCTGGGGCGGCTCGAAGACATCACTCCCGCCGGCGTCGGCATCCGGGCGATCGAATTGGGCTATTTTGACGATTGGTGCCGGTCGATCGCGGCCGGCGAGCCGCATCTGCCCATGACCGATTATTTTTTTCCGATGTGGCGGGTCGAGCGGATAAGCAGGGACGAGAGCGGCGATGTTCCGTCGATGTCCGAACAGTTTGAAACCCGAACTGGTGAAAGGCTGGCGGATCAATAAGCTAACGTTTTTTGATCAGGATACTTCCGTTGTTGGATGTAAGTTTTACTGTGGCTCCGCCTGTGCCTAGTTTTCCAATAACTCTTCGGGTTTGCCCTTCGTACTTGTCTTCGGTCTCAATTTTAAGCGGCAGCTCCGAATTGAAATTACCGTACCCGTAAAAAGCAATGATCTGGCAAGATGAATTTGAGGGTATAGACATCTTGATCGATCCTTTTACGGTGCTAAGGCTATAGGTACCGCCCCTCAATATCTCGCCATCATAGATAACCGACCCAGAGGTTGAGCTTACATCGATCTGGCGATGCTGAAGGCCTTGCAGCGAAACAGTTCCGCTATTTGTCCTGGCTTTGAAAAAATTACCGATCTCGCTCGGTCCGGCCTCAAAGACGAGT